>JBBSRF010000109.1:0-7843 GCA_038243335.1 Sphingobacteriales bacterium | reverse complement strand
AAATTATCAAGAAGAGCCTATTTCTAATACAATATTTGGATTAGATTTAAATTATAGTTCTCCATCCAGATTTTTAACTAAGTTAGTTGATAAGCTACCATTTATCTCTACAAAGGCACCATCAAGTATTACATTTTCTGGAGAATATGCCAATTTTATTCCAGGTCACCCAAAAGCAAGTAGCGCTGGTGGTGATAATGGTGGGTCAAGTTATTTGGATGATTTTGAATCATCTAGATCTATAATAGATCTTAAAAGCTCAATTCCTTGGCAATTATCTGGAACACCTCAGTTTTTTGCTGAGTCTCAACTCATAGATAATCTAGCTTATGGTTACAATCGAGCTAAAATTGCATTTTATAATATTGATCCAATATTTTACAACCGAAGTGGTTCTTCAACTTTACCAACGAGTTTAAGAAATAACAAGAATGAATTATCTAATCATTATGTTAGAGAAATTATAGAACAAGAAGTTTTTCCGTTTAAGCAAACAAGTACAGGACAATCTGTGCTTTTGCCAACACTAGACATTGCTTACTATCCAGCTATTCGTGGGCCTTACAATTATGCCATTAATGGATTTAACCAAAATGGCGCTTTAAACAGTCCTAAATCTCGTTGGGGTGGTTTAATGCGTAGAATTGATGTAAACGATTTTGAGAGAGAAAATATTGAATATATAGAGCTATGGTTATTAGATCCTTTTTTGTATAAACCAGCAGCACAAGGTGGAGATTTATATTTTAATATTGGAAATATCTCAGAAGACATTCTTAAAGATGGCAGGAAATCATTAGAAAATGGCTTGCCAGCTGATGAAGATCCATCTAAATACGATGAAACAAGTTGGGGAAGGGTGGCAAAATTACAACCAGTAGTGCAAGCTTTTGATAACGATCCTGCTGCAAGAAGAGCACAAGATGTTGGTTTAGATGGTTTATCTAACACTAATGAAAAATTAAAATTTGCAGCATTAATTGCTCAAATTAAAACTCAATTAAATCCAGATGCTGCTAATGCATTTGAGAATGATCCATCATCTGATGATTACACTTATTTTAGAGGTAATGCACTAGACCAATCTAACGCGGGGATTTTAAAAAGATATCAGAACTATAATGGTACAGAAGGAAATTCAAAAACTTCGCAACAATCTTTGGATGAGTTGGGCTTGGAAAACTCTGCTTCAACTTCATTACCGGATGGTGAGGATATTAATAGAGATAATAACATGACACAGTCTGATGAATACTTTCAATATAAAGTGTCTATGAGGCCAGGAGATTTAATTGTAGGAAAAAATTTTGTTACTGACAAGGTTATTTCCCAAGTAAAACTTGTAAATGGACAAACACAAAATGCTACTTGGTATCAAATTCGTATTCCTTTAGCAGAATATCAGCAAAAAGTGGGTGGTATTCAGGATTTTAAATCCATTCGTTTCATGCGAATGTTTTTAACAAATTTTGCAGATACAGCTGTTTTAAGATTTGCTAAAATACAATTAGTTAGAGGAGAGTGGCGTAGATTTAATGCTAAAAATGAAAGTATTCAAGTAATTGCAGACCCATCCATTCTAGCTCCAAACCCAGATAATTCAACCATAGAGGTTGCCACTGTAAATATTGAAGAAAATGGTAAAAGATCGCCAATACCATATGTTGTACCACCAGGAATTGAGCGAGAAAGAGACTTTAGTAATTACAGAGGAGATACTAGACAAAACGAACAATCATTAGCGGTAGTTATTAAGAATCTTAAAGATGGTTATGGCAGGGCAACATTTAAAACGGCAATAAATGATTTCAGATCTTATAAACGTTTAGAAATGTATATCCATTTAGAAAGTATAAGTGGCACAAATTTGCAGGATAACGATTTGCAAGCTTTCTTGCGTATAGGAACTGATAATCAAGACAACTATTACGAATATAATCAACCGCTTAAAGTTACTATGCCTAGTACTAGCGATCCTTATGCAATTTGGCCAGACCAAAATAAAATGGATATCAACTTAGAGTTATTTCAAAAAGCAAAAACGGCTAGAAATAAGGCGCTTACAAACCTTGGCGCACCTTGGCCAATTAATATTCCTTTTAGCTATAGTGATGGTAAAAATATAATAATTATAAAAGGGCAACCAGACATGAGTAAGGTTAGAGTTTATATGTTAGGCTTAAAAAATCCACTCCGCAATCAAGCTAATCCCATCGGAGATGATGGTACAGAAAAGAGTGCACAAGTTTGGTTTAATGAGTTAAGATTGACTGAATTTGATGAACGAGGTGGTTGGGCTGCAACAGCAAGAATGAATGCTAAACTGGCAGATTTTGCAGATTTAAATGTTTCTGGTAGTAAATCTACAATTGGCTTCGGATCATTAGAAAAAAGAGTGAGTGAAAGAAACAAAGCAGACAACATGTTTTTTGATGTTTCATCAAGTTTAGAGTTGGGTAAATTTTTACCTCAAAAAACTGGAATAAAAATACCCATGTACTTAAGTTATTCTACTCAAGCTCTTAATCCGCAGTATGATCCTCGGACACCAGATATTGAACTAAAAAATGCATTACTTGGGTCTTCAAAAGAACAAAGAGATTCGATATTAAACTTTGCACAGGATTATACGACTAGAAGCAGTATTAACTTTACCAATGTTCGTAAAGAACGAACCAATCAAACAGCTAAAGTAAGGTTATGGGATATAGAGAATTTCAACGTTTCCTATGCACAGACTAAATTTTCTCATAGAGATTTTATTAACGAAAATAGTCTTCAGCATACTTATAGAGCATCTTTAGCTTATAACTATGCCAAGGAGCCTAAAAACTATCAACCATTTAATAAGATAATTAAATCTAATAGTTTAAAGTTATTGAAGGATTTTAACTTTACATTGATGCCAAGCTCAATTAATTTTAGAGTTGATGCAGATCGTTTATACGCAGAAAATACATTGCGTAACAACGATCCAAATAATGCAATTCCAATTAATACAACTTTTAATAAGAACTTTTTAATCTCAAGAGTATACGGTATTGCATGGAATTTAACTAATTCTTTAAGCCTTGATTTTGATGCTACTAATTTTTCAATTATTGATGAACCTGATGGTAGAATTGAAGGCTTAAAAAGAGATACGCTTTGGCAAAATTTAAAGACTTTAGGCCGTACAACAGATTATAATCATAGTGTTAATGTAACTTATAAAGTGCCAATTGATAAAATTCCAGGTTTAGATTGGATAACTTTAGCTACCACTTATGGCACTAATTTTAATTGGCAAACTGAACCATTGTCAACCTTAAGAGATCCAAATATCAATTTAGGAAATACTATTCAAAACTCAAGAATTGTACAAGTAAACCCAACATTAGCAATGTCTACTTTATATAATAAGTTTGGTTTTGTAAGAAATAGCTTAAATAAAAATGATAGTACAACTAAATTTTCTGATGTATTGATTAATTTATTAACTAGTATAAAAAACATAAATATTAACTTTACACAGGCCAAAGGCACTTTCTTGCCTGGGTATTTGCCTACTACCAAATATTTAGGTTTAGATAATATTACTGGCGCTCCAGGTTTGGGCTTTGTGTTAGGAAGCCAAAGAGATATTAGAGCACTAGCTTTAAAAAGTGGATGGATTACAAAGGATGAGTTACAAACTCAGCTATACATTAATACCTTAAGAGAAGATTTTCAATTGACAAGTAGTGTTGAGCCTATTAAAGACTTGAGAATTAGTTTGAGTGCTACAAAAAATAGAACCTTAAATTATTCTACTAATTTTAAGTATGACAATAGCCTTAGTAGTTTTAAATATTTAAGCCCAACTACTACTGGAGATTATAGTGTTTCGATAATCACTTTAGGAACTGCCTTTAAAGATAAAAATGGAAGTGTAGTCTCTCAACTGTTTACTCAGTTTATGGACAATAGACAAACTATTTCCAAAAGATTAGGCGCCAAAAATCCAAACTCTGTAGGTTTAGTAAATGGCTTTGCTAATGGCTATGACAAAGCAACTCAAGATGTAATTATTTCTTCATTTATTGCTGCATATACAGGCAAAGACGCAAATTCATCAAGTTTAAATAGTATGCCGAAAATACCTTTACCAAATTGGCGAATTACTTACGGCGGTTTAAATAGTATTCCATTTCTTGCAGAGCGCTTTTCTGAATTAAGTTTAAGACATTCATATAATTCTATTTATAGTATTAACGGCTTTAATAGCTTATTAAAATATGAAAAAACAAATGGGTTTGTAAGTAGTAAAGATGTTAATCAAAATTTCTTGCCTCAATATCAATTTGCTCAAGTAAGTATTTCTGAACGTTTCGCTCCACTTATTGGTGTAGATACAAGATTAAAGAATAACATGACTGCTAATTTCGAAATTAATAAAACAAGGTTATTAGCGCTTAGTTTAGCAAATAGTCAATTGGCACAATTATCAGAAAATAATATTGTTTTTGGTTTAGGTTATCGTACTACAAAATTCAGATTTCCATTTGGCTGGTTCAGTCAATTAAAACTGGATAATAATATGGATTTTAAATTAGATGTTTCCGTTAGAGATAAAAAGATGGTAATTTATAGAGCCGATGTAGATGAGGCTGAAGTTTCTTCAGGAGATAAAAATATTTCCTTAAGACCAACTGTAGATTATGTTTTAAATCAACGCTTCAATCTTAAGATTTTTTATGATTCGAATATCACTAAACCTTATACTTCACAATCATTTAATACATCATTTAGTAATTTTGGTTTTAGCTTGCGCATAACGCTCAATTAACCATTTTTAATACTGTGTTTATTCATTACATTTGTGTTTCTAAAATTTAAAAATAAGACAGATTAATTTAATATTATAAAAATGAATTTTCCAGCAGAATTAAAGTACACAAAAGACCACGAATGGGTTAGCGTTTCGGGTAGCGAAGCTACTATTGGCATTACAGATTTTGCTCAACGTGAGTTAGGCGATATCGTATATATCGATATCAATAGCATAGGGACTGAAGTTGCAAAAGATGATGTATTTGGTACAGTAGAAGCAGTTAAAACAGTTTCTGATTTATTTATGCCATTAACAGGAACTGTTTTAGAAATAAACAGTGATTTAAACGATAATCCTGAGTTGGTAAATTCTGATCCTTACCAAAAAGGGTGGATGGTTAAAGTTGCCATTACAGATTTAGCAGAAGTAAACGTTTTATTAAGTGCAGATGATTATAAAGCTTTAGTAGGCGCATAATTAATGCTCAATTACAAAGTGCTGTGGAGCCAAAAATGGTCTGTAATGTGGACTATAATTATCATAGTACTTTGTAATGTTAAATTACCACAAAGCGATGGTGAAAAAGGTTTCTTTTTTGAAGGCTTCGATAAACTAGTACATTTAGGATTTTTCTATGTATTAAGTGTTTTACTATTTTATGGTAAAATCAAATTCCAGCATAATTACACTTTCAGGTCTTTAACCATATTTAAAGTAGTTCTTATCACTGCATTAATTGGCGGAGGAATTGAGCTATTGCAGTGGAAAATTTTTACTTATAGATCAGCAGAATGGTGGGACTTTGCTTGTGATATGATTGGTGGATTTATGGGGATATTTAGTTATGTCTTATTACACCAAAAAAATTATAATTTAAAGAAGGTTTAATGCTATTATGAAATTAATTTTTGAAACCTTTATCATAAAAATTAAGATGTTTAAATGTGTTAGTATTTCAACCTCCATTAATTAAATATTGCTTTTGGCTGTTATTAAGTTAGATTTTCTACAGATACTTTAGCCATAATGAATTGTCAGATTACAAGTCTTGTAACGACAAAGTTAGTTGTATTCAATTTGTTACCCATATTTTAACTTTCATTAACAAACTTTTTAGGCTCTTGCTAGTCTGATAGGGTAACTTTACAAAATTATATAAAAACAAAATGAAGAATTTTTTACAAAAATTAATAATTATTATTCTTTTATTCGCTGGTTTTACCGCAAGCGCACAAACCCCTAAGGGAGTTGTAACAGGTAAGGCCTTAAATACTAAGGATAAATCTGCAGTGGAATATGGAACAGCTGTTGTTAGGAAGTTAAGTGGAGACTCTGCTATTGTAGGTTCTGGCTTAACAGGACAAGGTGGGGTTTTTAAAATTGACGATCTGCCTAATGGTAAATATAAGTTGACACTTGCTTTTTTGGGTTTGAGGTCTGTTGTTAAAGAATTTGAATTAAATGCAGCACAACCTGGTGTAAATTTAGGCGATTTGCTAATGGACGATACAGGAGTAGATTTACAAACTGTAGAAATTAAAGGGGATATTCCGCCTGTTAAAGTTAAAAAAGACACCTTAGAATTTAATGCTGCAGCTTTTAAAGTAAAGGAAAATGCAGTTGTTGAAGATGTGTTAAAAAAATTACCTGGTGTTGAAGTAGCTAAAGATGGTACAATTACTACGCAGGGAGAAACGATTAAAAAAGTAAGAGTGGATGGTAAAGATTTTATGGGTAGTGATCCTTTATTAGCCACAAGAAACTTACCTGCTGACATGATTGATAAAATTCAAATCATCGACGATATGTCTGAACAATCTAAATTTTCTGGTGTTGATGACGGTAATCGTGAAAAAATCATTAACATTACTACAAGACAAGATAAAAAGAAAGGAACTTTTGGTAATAGTTCAGCAGGAGTTGGCACTAATGATCGCTATGATGTTAATTTGAACGTTAATAGGTTTAATAAAGACAAACAAATGTCTTTAATCGGACAGTTCAATAATGTAAATAAACAAAGTTTTGGCGGTGGCGGTAATAGATTTGGTGGTGGACCTCAAAAAGGCATTACAACTACCAATTTAGTTGGATTTAATTATGCCAATGTTTACAAAAGCGGCACTACATTTAATGCGAGTTATAATTTTAATAAAACCTCATTATTAAACACCCAAAATAGTTTTACTACAAACTTATTAGGTAATGACATTACTACAAGTTCTAATAAATTAAATAGTACTACAGATCGTTTAAATCATCGTTTTAATGCTACTTTAGATACTAAAATTGATTCGACAATTTCATTAAGGTGGCAGCCAAACTTTAGTTATGGAGAAAATAATGGAAACAGTTTAACTAATTATGAAAGAAATGTATTAACTAATAATACAATTGGTAGTCAAAACTATATCACTAATTCTACAACGCCTTCGCTTAATAATAATTTATTATTACGTAAGAAATTTCAACGAAGAGGTCGTACTTTATCTTTAAATGTAAGTACAAACTATAACAATTCTGATGGTAATAATTTCAATAAAATTAATGAAGTTGCATCAATTGCTGGAGTACCAAAAGCCACAAACACCAATCAATTAAATGATCAAGATTCTAAATCTATAAACAATACAGTTAGGTTAGTTTATACTGAGCCATTATCTAAAACAATGAATTTAGAATTGAACTATCAAAATGGCTATTCTTTTGATAATCAAGAAAAAGCTGTATTAGATTTCAATCCATTAACTGGGTTATATGAAACGCCAAATGCTAGATTTAGTAATAATTTTGAGAATACAACTTTAACTAATACAGTTGGTTTTAGCTTTAATAAAAATGAGAAAAAATACAACTGGCAATTGGGTTTAGGTGTTCAAAATACTGATCAACAAAGATTAGATGTAACCAGAAATGATAAATTTTCTCGTAATTATATTAATCTTACACCATCGGCTAGATACAATTATACTTTTAGTCAAAACAAACGTTTAAGAATTAACTATAACGGTCGTACGCAACAACCTTCCATTAGTCAAATTGCGCCTATTT
>JBBSRF010000108.1:0-7918 GCA_038243335.1 Sphingobacteriales bacterium | reverse complement strand
TTTTAAATATATCTGCTTTTTCTGCTGATGATTTTAACAACCCAGATTGGTCTAAATATAAAGACTTAGGAGATTACGTAATTATAACTGACCCCAGTTTAAAAAGAACATTTTAAAAAAAGTCCCGATCAATTCGGGACTTTTTTCATGTTATTTATTTTTCAATAAATCTCTAATTTCACCTAACAAAATTTCTTCTTTTGTTTGTGCTGGTGGTGCAGATGGAGCTGCTTCTTCTTTACGTTTCATAGAATTAATACCCTTTACTAACATAAAAACTACCAATGCCAACAACATAAAGTTAATGGCTACAGTAATAAAACTGCCATAGGCAAAAATTGAAGTGTCAGCAATCTTTCTTGCCTCTTCTAATGGTAAACCAGCAGGAACATCTCCTTTCAGCACAACATATAAACTACTGAAATCTGGCTGCCCGATAATTGCCGATACTAATGGCATCACTAAATCATTTACAATGCTATCAATTATTTTTCCGAAGGCGCCTCCAATAATTACCCCAACTGCTAGGTCCATTACATTGCCTTTTACAGCAAACTCTTTAAATTCTTTTACAAATCCCATAAAAAATCAATTATTTATTAATTTAAACTCTTAGTTAATTAAATGTAATAAACTTTACAGGTTTCTTAAACTTTTTTTCAAATATTATCTATTTTGTCAGCTAGGAACATAAAATTACATAAATATAAAGCAAATGCTTATTTTTGAAGATTAATATCATTTTCTACATATTATGTTAAGACAAAATTTACAGCAAAAACTTCTTCAAAAGTTATCACCGCAGCAAATACAATTCATTAAATTGTTGCAGGTACCTACTGTATCTTTAGACACACGCATAAAAGAAGAATTAGAAGAAAATCCTGCTTTAGAAGATCCGAGCTTAATGACTGCTGAAGAACCAGTAAATGAATATGAGGATTTAAATGAACGCGAAGATTATGATTCTGAATCTAAAGAAGAAACTAGTACAGATGAGTTTAATGTAGAAGATTATTTGCAGGATGATAACACAAATGATTATGGCACATCCTACAATAATAGTGACGATGATGAAGACAAAAAAGAAACTCCTATTGCTATAGAGACAACTTTTTTTGAGAGCCTTCAATCACAACTAGACCTTTTTCCTCTGTCGGATACAGACTTTATTATAGGCAAACAAATTATTGGAAGTTTAGATGATGATGGATATTTACGTCGTCCTATTACCTCGATGATTGATGATTTGGCCTTTTCACAAAATGTAATGGTTGAGGAAGAAGAAGTATTGGAAATGCTTAAAGTTATTCAAGATTTTGATCCACCAGGTATTGCGGCACGCGATTTACAAGAGTGTTTATTGCTTCAATTGAAACGAAAAGATATTCACAATCCGATTATTAAAAAAGCCATATCAATTGTAGAAGATCACCTTGATGAGTTCACTCGTAAGCATTACGATAAACTAGAGAAATCTGTCGGTTTAAACTCTGAGGAATTAAAGGAAGTTGTTGGAGAAATTTTAAGATTAAATCCTAAACCAGGAGATTCTAATCAAGTTACTACAAAGCAATTGCAAATTATTCCAGATTTTCATATTAGTAACAATGACAGCGTTTTAACATTAACTTTAAACTCTAAAAATGCTCCAGAATTGAGAGTTAGTCGATCTTACATGGAAATGTTCGATCATTATGATAAAGCTGCTCAAAAGGATAAAAAGCTCAAAGAAGCTGTTCAATTTGTAAAACAAAAACTTGATTCTGCTAAATGGTTTATCGATGCGATTAAACAAAGACAGCAAACTTTGCTTAAAACCATGAATGCAATTATGCATTATCAATATGAGTATTTTCTAAGTGCGGACGAACGCAAAATGCGCCCTATGATTTTAAAAGATATTGCCGATAAAATTGGTATGGATATTTCTACAGTCTCAAGGGTAGCAAACTCTAAATACGTACAAACAGAATTTGGTACATTTTTATTAAAATCTTTCTTCTCTGAAGCCATACAAACAGAAAGTGGAGAAGAAGTTTCAAATAAAGAAGTGAAGAAAATTTTGGAAGATTGTATCGGGAATGAAGACAAACATAAACCGTTAGCAGACGAGAAGTTAACCGAAATATTAAAAGAAAAAGGTTACAATATTGCAAGAAGAACGGTTGCTAAATATCGTGAACAAATGAATATACCAGTTGCACGCCTAAGAAAAGAACTTTAAACAAAAAGTATTTTACGATATACTTTTAAAGTCTAAATTAACAACATATTGGGGAATAATTTAAGAAAGTAAATTTTGTCTAGCGATAAATTCTAATTGTCCATTAGCAATCAAAAGCTTTTCTGTTAATTCTTTATTCTCTTTTCTAAGTGTATAAATTTCTATCGCCTTTTCAATATTTATTCTCAAATCTTCTTCCATCCAAGGCTTTTGTATATAACGATATACTTGTCCTTTATTAATGGCGTCAATTACTGCATCTATATCTGTATATCCAGTTAAAATCATCCGAATAGGATCAGGATATTTTTCCAAAATAGAAGCTAAAAATTCTACGCCAGTAGTTTTCGGCATTCTCTGATCTGTAATAATGATTTGAATATCTTCTTTAGCTAAAATTTTCATACCCTCTTCTGCGGATTCGGCTGTAAAAACTTTATAAGACCTACGGTAAGTAGCAGAAAATGCGCTTAAATTATGCGGCTCGTCATCAACATATAAAATGTTTGTGCTCATCTGTATATAAATAAAAGATAAAAATACTTTTTTATTATAACTCTTAAAAGACTAATTTAGTTTTTTTAAGAATTAAATGTGTTTTTATAATTTCACACCTCAATATTTCATTAGAAAATGTCATCTAAATCAATCTATAAAGAAGAACTCGCTCAACTCATACTTCAAACTAAAACACATCAAAATATTTATAAGCCACTGATGTTTAGACTGAAAAATGAATTTCAGAAAAATGCTTTTGAAGCATTATTATTAAGCAATAAAAATTTACAGGTTTTCGATCATATCCATTCTCAAGTTCAAGAATTAATTAAGTGCTTACAACCTACTATAGTTTTTTTACCACCCATTGCATTGGCAAATGCAATAGAACAGCAATTTGAAGGAAAACCTTCTGATGAATATGGTACTTGGGTATATTATCCATGGGCAGAAAAATTAGTTCATATTTTAGATGAACAAGAATATCAAATTGTTCGAACCAATCGTAATAAGTATAAAATTACTGCTAAGGAACAAGAAGAACTTGCTACAAAAAAAATTGGAGTAATGGGACTTTCTGTAGGTCAATCTGTATCAATAACTCTAGCTATGGAACGTGGTTTTGGAGAACTAAGAATTGCCGATTTTGACGAACTCGACTTGAGCAATATCAATAGAATCAGGACTGGAATTTATAATTTAAAAATAAAAAAAACAGTTATAGTTGCAAGAGAAATAGCAGAAATAGATCCTTATTTAAATGTAGTATGTTTTGAAGATGGAATAACAGAAGATAATTTAGATGAATTTTTGACAGACAGTGGAAAGCTAGATTTATTAATTGATGAGTGTGATAGTTTTGATATAAAAATTAACTCAAGAATTAAGGCGAAATCATTAGGTATTCCAGTATTAATGGAAGGGAGTGATAGAGGCACAATAGATATTGAGCGCTTTGACTTAGAGCCAGATAGACCAATACTACACGGAATGGTTGGTCATTTAGATATGAGTAAATATAAAATGCTTAAAACAATGGACGAAAAGCTTCCATACATGACGGCGGTTACTGGAGTTGAAACTTTGTCTCCAAGAATGAAAGGCTCTGCAATTGAAATTATGAGTACAATTTCTACTTGGCCTCAATTGGCTAGTGCAGTTACTTATGGCGGTGGTATTACAGCAGATTTATCAAGAAAAATTTTATTAAATACTTTAAAAGTTTCTGGAAGGTATTTTCTAGACTTAGATGAACTAATTCAAAATCCTGCAGATCATCAAACGACTTCCCCTTCAACAACGTTAGAAGATTTATCTCAAAAAACAATAGAAAACTTTATTCAAACACATCATTTTTTGGGTGAGAAAGGAAATTTAACCTTAACAGAAAGCATTTTAAATGAGTTAATTGAGGCTGCAGCTAAGGCTCCTTCTGGAGGAAACAATCAGCCTTGGCGTTGGCATTATCAAAATGGATTATTACATTTATTTTTAGAACAGAGTGCTACTCAATCCTATTTAGATCCTCAAAATATTTCTTCCTTTATTTCACTAGGTGCTGCTATAGAAAATTTATTACTAACCGCTGCAAATAAAAATTTAGCTGTAAATTGGAAATTAACACCAGAGCATGCCCCACTACATGTTGCTTGGTTTAGTTTTTCAACTAATCATCAAACTAGTGAACAAGAAAGTTTATTAGCAAAACAAATTGATTTAAGACATACCAATAGAAAAATTACACTAAGACAAGATTTAGAAGAGTCTCTTTTAAATCACCTTACAAGCTTAGTTAATCAGACTAAAAATGCAAAATTAACTTGGGTTACTGATATAGAGAAACTAAAAAATTTAGGCGAAATTTCTGCTCATACAGATTTATTAAGAATGTTTATTGATGAAGCACATACAGATTTTATTGAAAAAGAAATGCGTTGGAATTTAGCTGAAGTTGCTGAAACTGAAAATGGGATAGGTATTCATACCTTAGATTTAAGTAACAATGATCATATTGGTCTGCAATTAATTAAAGATAAAAAAGCTATCGATTTTTTGAAACAAATTGAAGGTGGCAGTGCTTTAAAGAGATTAGCCATTCAACAGTTTTTATCATCATCTGCTGTCGGATTAATTAGCATGCCAACAAATAATATTAAAGATTTTATAAATGGAGGAATGGCCGCAGAAAGACTTTGGTTAGCCGCCACTTCATTAAATTTACAGATGCATCCTGTTAATGTACCTTTAATATTTTTCTATAAAAACACCGTACAGAAAAATTTAAATATTCCAGAAAAAGATAAAGCTTTTTTAACTAATTTAGAATATAATTTTAAAGATATCTTTTCAATCTCAAAAGAAGAACAAGCGATGTTTATGTTTAGGATATTTAAAGCAACACCATCACCAGAAAGAACTATAAGAAAATCAACAAAAAAAATATTTTCCATTGGAAGAGCATAAATCAGATATCAAAAATGTTAAATTCTCAGTTTTTAGAGCTGTAGATGATAGGGATGCTTGTATGAGTTTTGTTGAGGGACATCAACGTGTACTAGAAATATTCGGGATTACACAAATCACTTCAGCCAAAGCTGACTGGATACTTAATCCAGATGTTTACGTGGTATTAGTTACTGATGAAGACACCAATAAAGTATTGGGAGGAGGCAGAATACATAAAGCTAATAGAAAGAATAGGTTGCCCATTGAAGAAGCCGTTGGCTACATGGATGATAATATCTATAAAATGGTTGATGATTTTACAGATGTAGGTACTGGTGAAGTTGCCGGTGTATGGAACTCATTCGAAGTTGCAGGTTTGGGAATAGGGAGTATTCATCTCAGTACAGCCTGTATGGCTTATGCAAAGTTTGTTGGAATTACCACCTTATTTGGTCTTGCCGCACCTGCTACCTACAGAAATGTGCTCAGAGGTGGCTTTCTAGTCGTTACTTCTTTAGGAAATAATGGTAAGTTTTATTACCCTAAAGATGATATGACGGCAATCGTAATGTTTAATAATGATGTCGTCAATTTGCCTCTTGCTCAAGAACCTCAACGCTCTTTTGTATTTGAAATGAGAGAGCAAACTATATATAAGCAAGAAGCCTTATCTAAGCATGGCGATACTGTTACGTTATCCTTTCATATCCCTAAAATATGACGCTAACCACTCTCAAAAGATTATTAATCGTTCTCTTACTAATTGCGGGCAAATGCACCTATGGGAGCATTAAAAAAGATACCTTGCCTTTTGATGTCGCATATTATAAAGACAATACCAACAAACTTAAAGTTACACAATTTGATGACAAGTTGTTTGTTCAGCTACCAAGCCGTGAGGTATTAAATCTAGGTATAGATGATGCAACTTTTTGGATCAAATTGAGCACTACAAAGGATTTAGTGTTCGATAAAAAAGTTCTTTTTATTGAACAGGGCAGAGTTAAAAGCTATGAAATGTATAGGCAGAAGCAAGGTGAACTTCCCCGTCTCCAACAGCCGTTAGTTTTACCTGGTTACAATAAGCTAAAAAACGTACGAGGCATTAGCTATCTCCTATCGGACACGATGAGAAAGGATGAGGTTATCTATTTAAAGCTAAAATCTCATGAAAATTTTATTGCAAAAATTTCGATTGTAACGCAAGATAATATAGTAGCTAACAATTCGTTTAGAGATGTTTTTTTTGGTATTTATACAGGTGTGATGCTCATTATGTTCATCTATAATCTATTCCTATTTGTCGTAGTACGAGACAAAAGCTATATTCATTATGTTTTTTATATACTTTTCACTTGGCTCACCCAAATTTCTATTCAAGGATACGGTGAAATTTATATTTGGAGTAATCTTCCACTAATCAACAGCTACTCTGTTGTACTCTGTTCTCTTCTAGCAATATTATTCGCTGATCTTTTTACGATTTCTTTCCTTAACACTAAAGTTTTTGCGCCTAGAGCGCATAAAGCATTCCTTGCTTACATAGTATTAATATTGTTAACAATTTGTTTTACATTCCTGCTAGATAACCGTACTGCTTTCATGATCATGCAAGTTATCATCATGACTGGAGTAATACTAGCACTTTCAACATCTTATTACGTATACTTTAAAAAGCACTTTAAACCAGCTGGTTATTATAATATCGCATGGACAATATTATTTATTGGTGCTGTTTTCTTTATTTTGAAAGATTACAGTATTATTCCGTACAACAACTTCACAATCTATCTTTTGCAAATTTCTTCAGCATTAGAAGTGCTGTTACTTTCATTTGCACTAGCAGATAAAATCAACTTCTTTAAAAAAGAAAATGAAATAGCACAAGCACAAGCGTTAAATGCTTCATTAGAAAATCAGAAATTAATAAAAGAACAAAATATAGTTCTCGAAAAAAGAGTTGAAGAAAGAACTGAAGAGTTACAAAATACAAATTCTACGCTAAATGTAACTTTAAGCAATTTAAAAGATACCCAATCTCAATTAGTTGATGCGGAAAAAATGGCCGCACTAGGCCAATTAACGGCAGGAATTGCGCACGAAATTAATAATCCAATAAATTTTGTGACTTCAAATATTAAACCTCTAGAATTAGATATCAATGATTTAAAAGAAATTATTAGTAGATACGAACAACTAGATTTTGACAATGAAATAAAACCACAAATTGAAGAAATTGAATCATTTAAACAGCAAATAGATCTAAATTTTGTAAATAATGAAATTTCATCACTCTTATTTGGAATTAGTGAAGGCGCAAAGCGTACAGCAGAAATTATTCGTAGTCTAAGAAACTTTAGCAGATTAGATGAAAGTGATATGAAACCTATTGACCTTAATGAAGGGCTTGATTCTACCCTTGTTTTATTAAGGAGTAACATTCCACATAACATTACTGTAATTAAGGAATTAGGAAATCTTCCAAAAGTAGAATGCCAGCCAGGTAAAATAAATCAAGTTTTTATGAATTTGATTTCTAATGCCATTCAAGCTATTAAAACCAAAGACGTTCAAGCTGAGGAGGAATTTTTAACAATAAAAAGTTGGTACGTAGATCAACAAGTAAAAATTAGCATTAAAGATTCTGGAATTGGAATGACTGATGAAGTTAAACATCGCATCTTTGAGCCCTTTTTTACAACTAAAGACATTGGCGAAGGTACTGGCTTAGGTTTATCAATCGTATTT
>JBBSRF010000107.1:0-8048 GCA_038243335.1 Sphingobacteriales bacterium | reverse complement strand
TCTTTACACACTTGGTGTCTTAAGGGTTAACTTTTTTTAATTAATGCAATCCAAACCAGATTTTAAATTAATCATAGCTTTAGTAACAGTTGCCATTGTTTGGGGTACAACTTATTTAGGTATTCGAATTGCGGTAGAAACAATACCCCCATGGTTTGTTACAGGTATGCGCCAAAGTATGGCTTCTATTGTTTTGCTTGTAATTTTACTTTATAGAAATGAATTAAAATGGATAGGGTGGTCTTCTTTCCGTAGACAAATCATTTTATCAAGTTTAATGATTGTAATAGCAAATGGTATGACTACAGTTGCTGAACAACATATCCCAAGTGGATTAACTTCTCTGCTAAATTCATTAACACCGCTCGTTATTTTTATAGCTAGTGTAGTTTTTGGGTTGCAAAAGTTAAATTTGAAAGGTGTTGTTGGCGTAATTTTAGGTTTCTGTGGTGTAGCTTTTATATTTAGAGCAGGTTTAGGAGATTTATTAGAGCCAACTTATAAAACTGGAATACTTTACTTGGGTTTTGCCATCTCTGGGTGGTCTGCAGGCACAATTTATACTAAGATGTATGCCCATAAAGCTTCAAATATTATATTAGATTTATTTTATCAATTTTTATTTTCTGCAGTAATTCAATTAATTTTTGCATTTATTTTCTCTAACGAAATTGCACCAGAAAAATGGAGCTTATATAGCTTATCTGCAGTGTTTTATTTAGCAATTTTTGGTTCTATTATTGGATTTTTCTGCTATCATTATGCCATGAAAAGAGTAAAAGCTACAGAGGTTGCTATACTTTCCTACTTCAATACCATTATCGCTATATTTTTAGGTTGGTTAATTTTAGATGAAGTGATTACTTTTGACTTATTAATAGCAACTGCACTAATTATTACTGGTGTTTTTATTACCAATTATAAAAGAAGTTCAGTAAAGCCGATTTAATTAACTTTTTGAGTTAGAACACTTTTGTTTAAAGGAAATAATTCGTCTAATTTATTTTTTGTAATTTATTCTCAATAACTGTTGGTTAAATTTTCTAAATTTAATCATGAATTTCCCTGAAGACTTTCTGCATTTCATTTGGCAATATAGATTGTACGGAGCTCAAAACCTTTATACAACCATCGGAGAAGATATTAAAGTTTTGCAACATGGAAATTTAAATAAAAATGCTGGTCCAGATTTTAGCAATGCTAAGCTTATTATTAATAATACCACTTGGGCTGGAAATGTAGAAATTCATATCAAAGCATCAGATTGGCTTTTACATCAGCATCAAAATGATAATGCTTATGAAAACGTAATTTTACACGTAGTTTATGAAGCAGATCAAGAAATTTATAGAAAGGATGGAACTCCAATTCCCACTTTGGTGCTTAAAGGATTATTTGATCTGAAACTACTGGATAAATATGAGCATTTAATTACATCGGTAAATAATTTTCCATGTGAAAAACAAATAGCAGAAGTTGATGAATTTATAATCAATCAGTTTTTATCAAGGGTATTGGTAGAAAGATTAGCTGATAAATCAAATGAAGTTTATCAAAAATTAAACGAATTAAATGGAAATTGGGACGAGACCTTTTATCATTTTATAGCAAAAAATTTTGGCTTTAAAGTAAATGCTATACCGATGGAAATGTTGGCTCAATCTTTACCGCAACACTTATTTGGAAAACACAAAGACAATCCTTTACAAATTGAAGCGTTGATATTTGGCCAGGCTGGATTTTTAAGACAAACTTTTAAAGATAAATACCCACAAGAGTTAAAAAGAGAATATCAATTCTTACAGAAAAAATACAACTTAAAACCTATAGATATATCTTTGTGGAAGTTTATGCGCATGAGACCTCAAAATTTCCCAACATTAAGATTGGCGCAATTTGCAGCATTAATCGTAAACTCAAATCATCTATTTTCTAAAATAGTAACGCTTAAAGATTATCATAATTCAGCGCAGCTATTTCAGAATTTACCAGTAAATCCGTTTTGGGAAAAACATTATCATTTTAACAAAAAAGCAGAAAATGTTGGGCTGCAGTTAGGTAGAAGATCCATTGATAATATTTTGATAAATACTTTAAGTTTATTTCTTTTTGCTTATGGAAAATATATGGATCAGCAAAATTTTAAAACGAGAGCATTTCATCTATTAGAGAATTTATCGTCAGAAAATAATGCTATTATACAACATTTTAAGGTTGCAGGAGTTAATGTCAATACAGCATTTAATTCTCAAGCACTGTTACAATTGAAAAAATATTATTGTAACGAAAAAAAATGTTTAAATTGTGCTATTGGAATTAAAATTTTAAAGCAATGAAATGTTTCAACGTATCCTAGTTTTTTTCGAGCAACAAAGTTTTGGGGTTTCTACATATTTAGCTAATAAGTTTAATATGAGTACCACAAAAGTTCGTTTGTTTTTTATTTACGCTTCTTTTTTAGCAGTAGGATTTCCGATTCTAATTTATCTTTTAGCAGCTGTAGTTTTAGATATTAGAAGTTATATTAAAAAAATAAGATTAAGAGTTTGGGATATTTAAAAAGTTTTAAGTTGTAGGTTAAAAGTTATAAGTTAAAAACCTAATACTTAAAACTTACTACTTAAAACATATCACTCAATCTTCTGGTCTTAAAATCTCAGCTATTTCTGTAAACCCTTTATTAGCAGCTAAATCTGAAGGTAGTTTCCCGCCTTCCATACGTAAAGTAACTTCAGCGCCATATTCTAACAATAGAATAATCATTTCTATATTTCCTAACTGTGCAGCTGTATGTAAAGGTGCTACGCCCGACTTTTGACAAACATTTGGATAAGCTCCAGCTTCTAATAGCATCTTAGTAAGATTAAAGCTATTCGCGGCTACAGCAGAATGGATTGGAAATACATTAAAACCATTTTTACTTGGTAAATTAACTTCTGCACCCTTTGAAACTAAAAATTTTGAAATTTCTTCATGAGCAAAATAACAAGCTAAGCCTAACGGTGTAAACCCATCAACAGAATAAGAAGTAATTAATGAAGGATCTTTGGAAATTAGTAAAGCTACCTCATCAGATTTACCAATTGCACAAGCATCAAAAATATTTAATGCTGTAACAAATTTCGAAATTTTATTAGCTAAATCATGTTTTTGATAATAACATGCTAGTAATATAGGACTAATTTGATGTGAAGTTGCCTGATTGGCGAGTTCTGGTTTTTGGGAAAGTAGTTTAATAATTTCCTCAACTTGGTTATTTTCTATAAGAGTTTCGAGTTGTGAAATATCCATTCTTATTTTTTATAAAGCTAAATGATAAATTAACAAAAATAAAATGATAAAATTAAATTGAAAAAAAATCCTGCTCAATTTAATTAAGCAGGATAAACCTAAAACAAAACCCTCAAAAATCGAAACTTGATCAGCTTTCTTTTTAAGACTATAATATATGAAGAAAGTTTAATTTTTTATAATTAATTTTTTGTACCGCATTTTGCTGATGAAAATAATTTTATTAAATCGATAATGATTTATACATTACAAACAAGTATATATTTTATATTTGTTGATTAAAAATATTTAAGGAAAGATGCCGATAAAGGGGAATTCATTTAAACCAAACTCATTTAAACAAGATGCCAGCTCAGATAAACTTGGGCAAAGGCAATCTTCGAGTAAAAGATCCCGGATTAAAGAAGATATATTGCCAAACTTTGATTTGCAAAACGGTAGATTGATAAAAATAATTGGGCTTTTTTTTATCATAATTTCTATCTACTTTTTTATTGCTTTCACTTCTTACTTATTTACTTGGCAAGAAGACCAAAGTTATGTTATAGATGCAAACGGCGGATGGGGCAATTTATTTAAAACTGTTGATGAGTTAAAAAATAGTGGTGTTAACGTTCAGGTAGTAGAAAATTGGCTAGGTAAATTCGGCGCATTATTAGCACACCAATTTATTTATGAGTGGTTTGGTATTGCATCTTTCTTGTTTGTATTTGTCTTCTTTTTAATAGGTTATCGCATGTTGTTTAAAGTGAAGATCTTCTCAATAGAGAAATCTTTAGCTTATAGTCTTTTCTTTATATTATTTATTTCATTGAGTTTTGGTTTCGGACATGCATTTTTTTCTAATGTACCGCACTTTTTAGAAGGAGAATTTGGGTATTGGAGTAACAAATTATTAGTTGCACAAATAGGAGCAGCAGGAGTAGGAGGATTAATTGTTTTCTTGGGATTAACTATACTTATTATTGCCTACAACATAGATTTTAAATTTCCACAGCGTAAAAAAGAAGTCTTTTTAGATAATGAAGTTCCAGATTATGTAAATGATATTAGACAAGAAGTAACGCAAAATAAAACTAAGGAGGAAACACCAAGTCAAGTTGAGTTTAATATTAACGATAAGCTGGGAGAGCAAAAGAAAAAGCAAAATATTATTTTAACGCCAAATGCTTTCGAAGGTAAAGTAGAAAATGTTAATGATGTATTGTCTACAGCCCTTTTAACAACAAATGTTTTACTAACAAATAAAGCTTCTGCTGCGGCAGAAATGGCATTAGAAATTGCTCCTGTGCCAGCTTTTACGGTGCAAAAAAGCGAAGAAGAAATAAAAGCTGATGGTTTGGTTGAGCAATTTGGCAATTATGATGAGAAATTAGATTTGTCTGGTTATCAATATCCAAATTTAGATTTATTAGAAGATTACGGCTCAAATAAAATTTCGGTTAATTCTGAAGAATTGGAAGCCAACAAGAATAAAATTGTAGAAACATTAAATCACTACAATATAGAAATAGATAAAATTAAAGCTACTATTGGCCCAACAGTTACTTTATATGAGATTATTCCTGCTCCTGGAGTTAGGATTTCGAAAATTAAAAATTTAGAAGATGATATTGCTTTAAGCTTAGCAGCATTGGGTATTCGTATCATTGCGCCAATGCCTGGAAAAGGTACGATTGGGATTGAGGTGCCAAATCAGCATCCTGAAATGGTTTCGATGCGTAGTATTTTAAATACAGAGAAATGGGCGCAAAATACAATGGATTTGCCAATTGCGTTAGGGAAAACGATTAGTAACGAAGTGTTTATTGCCGATTTAGCAAAAATGCCTCACTTATTGGTAGCAGGAGCAACTGGTCAAGGTAAATCTGTTGGTATCAATGCAATTCTAGTTTCTTTGTTGTTTAAAAAACATCCAGCGCAGCTAAAATTTGTATTGGTTGACCCGAAAAAGGTTGAGTTGACTTTATTTAATAGAATTGAAAGACATTTCTTGGCTAAGCTTCCTGGCGAAGCAGATGCAATTATTACAGATACTAAAAAAGTTGTAAATACTTTAAATTCATTGTGTATTGAGATGGATCAGCGTTATGATCTACTGAAAGATGCGCAAGTAAGAAACTTAAAAGAGTACAACGATAAATTTATCAAGCGTAAGCTAAACCCAAATAATGGACACCGTTTTTTACCTTTTATTGTTTTAGTAGTTGATGAGTTTGCAGATTTAATGATGACTGCAGGAAAAGAAGTTGAAGCACCAATTGCTCGTTTAGCACAATTAGCAAGAGCTATTGGTATACACTTAGTCTTAGCAACACAAAGACCATCTGTAAATATTATTACTGGTACAATTAAGGCCAATTTCCCTGCCAGGTTAGCATTTAGGGTATTATCCAAGATAGATTCGAGAACAATTTTAGATAGTGGTGGTGCAGACCAATTAATTGGTAGAGGAGATATGCTTTTGTCTACAGGTAGCGACTTAATAAGACTACAGTGCGCATTTGTTGATACACCAGAAGTAGATCGTATTTCTGAATTTATTGGTAACCAACGTGGTTACCCAGATGCTTATCAATTACCTGAATATGTAGATGAAAATGCAGAATCTAACAAAGCAGATTTTGACCCGGATGATAGAGATGCACTATTTGAAGATGCTGCACAGTTAATTGTAACACATCAGCAAGGCTCAACATCTCTTATTCAGCGTAAAATGAAATTAGGATACAATAGGGCAGGTAGAATTATTGACCAGCTTGAAGCTGCAGGAGTTGTTGGTCCTTTTGAGGGAAGTAAAGCCAGAGAAGTTTTATTGCCAGACCAATATGCTTTGGAACAGTTCTTGAGTACCTTAAAGAAGAAACATTAGATTTTTGCTTTAAAATTTAAAGCAACTTCAACTAAATTTTAAACGATGAAAAAATTAATAATAGCATTACTAGTTATAAGTACATTTGGTTTTAATGTACAAGCACAAACAGATGCAAAAGCAAAGGCAATTTTAGCAGCTGTAAGTAAAAAATATCGCTCTTACGATATTGTAAAGACTGATTTTACTTTTACATTAAATAATGCAAAAGCCAAAGTTAAAGAGACCCAACAAGGTACGCTATATGTAAAAGCTAACGCTAATAAGTATAAAGTTGCCATGACTAATCAAGATTTAATTAGCGATGGTAAAGTTCAATGGACGTATTTGAAAAATGATAAAGAAGTTCAAATTTCTAACGTTGATAACAGTGGAGATGCAATTAATCCTGCAAAAATTTTCACTATATATGAAAAGGGTTTTAAATATGCTTATACTGGAGAAAGTAAAGTAGGCACGAAAATTTATCAAATGATAGATTTATCTCCAACAGATACTAAAAAATCAGTTTTTAAAGTTCGATTAAGTATTGATAAATTATCTAAACAAATAACGAACGTAGTTATTTTTGAAAAAAATGGAAATACTTATACTTATAACGTTAAATCATTTACACCAAATGTAAAAGTGCCAGAAACTACTTTTGCTTTTGATGCTAAAAAGTATCCAGGAGTAGAAGTAATAGATTTAAGATAATTTTAATTTTATGATAGATTAAAATGGTTTGAGCAATAGTTCAAACCATTTTTTTTTAGGTATTTTTGATTATAATTAAGTATAATACAAATGTAATATTGAATTTTTAGCAGCATTAAAATATTTTGAAAATCACATTTTTAGGTACAGGTACTTCACAAGGCATTCCAGTAATAGGATGTGACTGCGTTGTTTGCAAATCTAGCGACAGTAAAAATAATAGGTTACGTGTTTCTGTGTTAGTAGAAACTGATGATAAAACGATTGTTATTGATAGTGGCCCGGACTTTAGATACCAAATGCTAAGAGCTGGAGTGAAGGACTTAGATGCGATTTTATTTACCCATGAACATAAAGACCATGTTGCTGGGTTAGATGATATTAGGCCTTTTAATTATTTGCTACATAAGAAAATAGATATCTATGCTACAATAAGAGTTCAGGAAGCATTAAAAAGAGAATTTTCTTATATTTTCTCTGATATTAAATACCACGGTATTCCTCAAATTAATTTACATACTGTAACAAATGAGCCGTTTAATTTGGGTAAAACAAATGTTATTCCAATTGAGGTTTTACATTTTAAAATGCCAGTAATGGGCTATCGTTTTAACGATTTTACGTATATTACAGATGCAAAAACAGTTGCTCATGAATCTATAGAGAATATTAAGGGCACTAAAATTTTAGTAATAAATGCTTTACAAATAGATTCTCATATTTCTCATTTTACTTTAAGTGAAGCAATAGACTTTGCTAATTTAATTGGTGCAGAAACTACCTATTTTACACATATGAGCCATAATTTAGGTTTGCATAACGAAATTGAAAAAGATTTACCTGCGAACATTAAACTTGCTTTTGATGGCTTATCTTTTGAACTTTAAGTAATTTGTCATCCGATAGTTATCGGATTCTAGTTTACGAGTAATTACATTTCTATTTTCTAATTAATCTAATCCTTTAATAGATGAAATGATAAATAGTTATTTAAAATCAATCATTCTTTTATATTTGCAACCCTATACCCAGGTGGCGGAATTGGTAGACGCACCAGCTTGAGGGGCTGGCGCCTGTATGGGTGTGGGAGTTCGAATCTCCTCTTGGGTACACCATCGTGGTGTAGAAACCTGTAATGTATCCGATTACAGGTTTTTTTAGGTAATATATCAGGCAGCAACAATGTGGA
>JBBSRF010000106.1:0-8054 GCA_038243335.1 Sphingobacteriales bacterium | reverse complement strand
GATGGTTGCAATTATAGTTGGTTCTCAAATGTTTTTAGCAGGTTTTATTGCAGAGCTAGTGGTTAGAAATGCGCCAGAAAGAAACCAATATTTAATAGAAAAAGAAATTATTTGATGTAAAATGGCAAATGTAAGATGGAAGGTTTAAACGTCCATTTTACATTTGCCATTTTACATTTTACATTGAAAAACATGTTTTTCTCCATCATCATACCGATTTACAATCGTCCTCAAGAAATTGATGAACTTTTAACCTCCTTAACTAAACAAACTTATACTCAGTTTGAGGTTTTGGTTGTTGAAGATGGATCTGTTAATGATGCAGCTGCAATTGTAGCTTCTTATGCTAAAAGATTAGATGTTAAATATTTTTTTAAACCGAATGCCGGACAAGGTTTTGCTCGCAACTTTGGTTTTGAAAGAGCAAAAGGAGACTATTTTGTAATTTTCGATTCAGATTGTTTAATCCCTGCTGATTATTTAGAAACTGTAAAAGACTACCTTTTTGAGCATGAATTAGATGCTTATGGTGGTCCAGATGCCGCTCACGATACTTTTACACCTATACAAAAAGCAATAAGCTATGCCATGACATCTCCTTTTACAACAGGAGGGATTAGAGGAAATAAAAAGCACATTGGTCAATTTCATCCACGTAGTTTTAACATGGGCCTTTCTAGAGAAGTTTATGAAAAAGTAGGCGGTTTTCTTTTAACTAGATTAGGAGAAGATATTGAGTATAGCATTCGTATTCACGAAAGTGGATTTAAAATAGGTTTAATTCCTGCTGCAAAGGTTTATCATAAAAGACGTACAAGTTTTGTTCAATTTTATAAACAATTGCACTTTTTTGGACGTGCAAGAATTAATATTTACAAACATTTTCCCAAAGAACTCAAAGCCGTTCACTTCTTTCCTGCACTTTTTGTGTTAGGTTTGGCAACATTGGTGTTGTGTACTGTGTTTTACCCTGCATTTGGATACATTTGTAACTTCTTTTTCTTGTTATTTTTTGTGTTGATATTTTTTCACGCATGGCAAGTAAATAAATCAATTAAAATCGCATTTTTGAGCGTGATAGCATCTTTTATACAACTCTTCGCTTATGGCTTGGGTTTTATACAAGATTTTATTAAAAGAATAATATTTAAACAATCATGATAGAGTTTTTAAGGCAGCGTGCTTTTGTAGATTTTTTAAAGGAAAGTACTTTCGCGGTTAACGATGTGATTTTTAAAGCATGGCATGTAACTAAAAGGAATTATTTTTCTATTGCTACGCTTTGTTTTTTAATGTTCATTACTTCTAATGCATCTGGCTTAATGGCGTTCTTTTTAAAGGATGTAAACAAAGGCCTAAGTAGTTTAATGGCACTAATTTTCGTTTTACTTTATTTTACGATCAATTTATCATTGTTTAAATATATTTTTCATTTGTTAGATGATGAAGAAAATGAGGTAACCATTGTGAGTACATTACCAACAAGGGTACAAATTATTAGATTTATAGTGGCCACATTATATTTTACACTGTGTATTATTATTGGCGGTATCTTTTTAATGCCAGTCCTATATATCATAGATCCAATTTTAAGGTATATGGTACAATTGGGATGGGTAAATAATTTTCAGGAAGCCGGAAATGTGATTATTACTGTTGCAGTTGCAATTGGTGTAATGGCTATTTTTATGATTTGGATAAGAATTTCTTTTTTTCCCTTTTTTATTATAGATAAAAATGCTAAATCTTTTGAATCAGTAAAGTTGAGTTTAGCTACAACAAGGGGAAATTTTACCAAAATATTATTATTGTTATTAGTTCTTGGAGGATTTTATTTCTTCTATCTATTCTTTAGTTATTTACAATGGCCAATAGTGGCATTTGTTGTAAATATTATTAGCTCATTTATTGTTGTTCCATTATCTAGTGTTGCATTAACTATAGCGTATCGCCAAATGATAAGAGATTACAAAGGAGATGAACATCCAGATATTATACACAATATAGTTTAGTAAAATGGGGATAAAAGCGGCATTAAGCAAGCCATTTGCTGCATGGGCTGTAAAAGGTATTAACAAATGGAAGAATAATGCATTAAAAGCACAAGATGAAACACTTCAAAAGCTTTTAAGAACCGCTTCTAATACAGCTTTTGGAAAAGATCATCAATTCTCTAAAATTAAAAATTATCGAGATTTTAAAGCAAATGTTCCTATAAGAGATTACGAGGATTTAAGACCTTATATTGATAGAGTTGTAGCCGGAGAAAGTGATGTTTTATGGAAGGGTAAACCTTTATATTTCGCTAAAACATCTGGAACTACTTCTGGAGTTAAATATATTCCGCTTTCTAAAGAATCTATGCCTGAGCATATTAAAGCTGCTAGAAATGCTTTATTAACTTACATTCATGAAACTGGTAAAGCTGATTTTGTTAATGGTAAAATGATATTTTTACAGGGAAGTCCGGTTTTAACAAAAAAAAATGGGATTAACGTTGGTAGATTATCTGGTATTGTAGCACATTTAGTTCCAGCTTACCTTCAAAAAAATAGACTTCCCTCTTATAAAACCAATTGTATTGAAGATTGGGAAGAAAAAGTAGATGCCATTGTAAATGAAACGATGAGTGAGGATATGACATTGATTTCGGGTATTCCACCTTGGGTGCAAATGTATTTTGATAAACTGAGTGAAAAATCGAATCATCAAAAAATTAAAGAAATTTTTAAAAATTTTAATCTTTTTGTCTACGGTGGAGTTAATTATGAACCTTACAGAGCTAAGATTGAAGCCAGTATCGGTAAAAAAATAGATTCTATTGAGACTTATCCAGCTTCTGAAGGTTTTATTGCTTACCAAGATAGTCAGCAAGACAAAAGCTTATTGTTATTAGTTAAAGCAGGTATCTTTTATGAGTTTATTCCTGCGGATGAATACTATAATGAAAATCCTACGCGTTTAAGTTTAGCAGAAATTGAGTTAGATAAAAATTATGCCCTAATTTTAAATACGAATGCTGGATTATGGGGTTATAGTATTGGAGATACGATCAAATTTGTATCTAAAAATCCATATAAATTAGTAGTTACTGGTAGAATTAAACATTTTATTTCTGCCTTTGGCGAACATGTGATTGCAGAAGAAGTAGAACAGGCAATTTTATCTGTTGCGAATGACGAAGAAGTAGAAATCACAGAATTTACGGTGGCACCACAAGTCAATCCGGAAGAAGGGCAATTGCCTTATCATGAGTGGTTTGTAGAGTTTGCTAAAGCACCAAAAGATATCAACTCTTTTAGTGAAAAAGTAGATTTAGCTTTGCAAAAGAAGAATATTTACTATTTTGACCTGATTGAAGGGAAAATATTGCAAAAACTAGTTATAAGGTCTTTGAAGAAAGATGCATTTGTAAACTATATGCGAGCTGAAGGTAAATTAGGTGGTCAGAATAAAGTGCCAAGATTAAGTAACGATAGGAAATTGGCGGACGGTTTAGAGAAGTATATTGAATAGTTTTTTAAACTATTGGTTGGTGTCCTCACCAACCAATAAAATTTAAACATAAATTTCGGTCGGTGAGGACACCGACCGATAAGCTTCGACTACGCTCAGCTTAACAAAACGTAAAAGAAATTAAAGTTTGAAAAATATATCCATATTAGGTAGTACAGGTTCCATTGGTACGCAAGCACTTGAGGTAGTTAGGGCGAATCCTAAGCTGTACAAAGTAAATGCTTTAACTGCTCAAAATAATGCAGATTTATTAATTGAGCAAGCTTTAGAGTTTGAGCCAGAAATGGTGGTGATTACCTGCGAAGATCATTACAACAAAGTAAAAGCTGCTTTGCCTAAAGTGAATGTTCTATGCGGTGAAGATGCATTAATTGCTGCGGTTCAATTACCGCAAACATCATTTGTATTGACAGCAATTATGGGTTCAGTTGGATTAAAGCCAACTATTGCCGCTATAGAAGCAAAAAAAGACATCGGCCTTGCCAATAAAGAAACTTTAGTGGTTGCAGGAGAATTGGTGATGCAATTGGCAAAAGAAAATAGCGTAAATATTATTCCTGTAGACTCAGAGCATTCTGCAATTTTCCAATGTTTAGTTGGCGAAGAACATAACCCAATTGAAAAAATATATTTAACCGCATCTGGTGGTCCATTTCGTGGTAAAGATGCTGCTTTTTTAGCAAATGTGACTAAAGCACAAGCATTAAAACACCCTAATTGGGTAATGGGTGCTAAAATTACGATAGATTCAGCATCGCTGATGAATAAGGGTTTAGAGGTAATAGAAGCCAAATGGTTGTTTGGTTTAACCGCAGATCAAATTGAAGTTGTAGTTCATCCACAGTCTATAATTCATTCTATGGTGCAATTTACTGATGGTTCTATTAAAGCTCAACTTGGTGTGCCAGATATGAAATTACCAATTCATTATGCCCTAGCTTATCCAGAAAGGGTTGCAACTAATTTTGAACGATTTAGCTTTTTAAAATATCCAGAATTTACATTTGAGCAGGCTGATACTCAAACTTTCCGTAACCTAGACCTTGCGTTTAAAGCAATGGAAAAAGGTGGTAATATGCCATGCATTATTAATGCAGCAAATGAAGTTGTAGTTGATGCATTTTTAAAAGACAAGATTGGATTTTTACAAATGAGTGATGTAATAGAAGAGTGTATGCAGTCAATTGGTTTTATTTCTCATCCAACGCTGAAAAATTATTTAGAAACCGACAACCAGACACGTATATTTGCCAGCGAAATCGTAACAAAACAAAAATAAAATAATCCTACACTAAATACTAAATACTAAATACTAATACAATATATGGACGGACTGATTATGGCGGGCCAGCTTTTGCTGGGATTATCGATACTGGTTATTTTACACGAATTAGGACATTTTTTAGCAGCTCGTGCTTTCGGAATAAAAGTTGAAAAATTCTATTTATTTTTTGATGCTTGGGGTTTTAAACTATTTAGTTTTAAAATTGGTGAAACTGAATATGGTGTGGGATGGTTACCACTAGGTGGCTATGTGAAAATTGTTGGAATGATTGATGAGTCTATGGATGTAGAACAAATGGCATTGCCTGCTCAACCATGGGAATTTCGGTCTAAACCAGCTTGGCAACGCTTAATTGTAATGCTAGGCGGTATTATTGTAAATGTATTTGTGGGTATATTCATCTTCTGGATGTTAACCTTTAAATATGGAGAAACTTATATTCCAAATGATCAATTAACTAACGGTATACATCCAGGTATAATTGGTAAAGAAATTGGTTTAAAAGACGGTGATAAAATTTTAGCAATTAACGGACAAAAAATTATTCGTTTTGAAGAATTAATCAGCTCAAAAGTGCTTTTGGGAAATCCAAGGTTAACTATTTATAGAGATGGTAAAGCTATGGATATTCGCGTACCAGAATCTGTACTGAACAGTATTAGCGAATATGGTATTCTACAGTTTGTTACGCCTAGAGATATCATCTATAAAGTAAGTGGTGTAATAGAGTATATGGAACCTAAGAAAGAGTCTACAACGCTGTTGCAACGGATTACTGGTAAAAATGTTAAAAAGGATCTTATTCCTTCACCGGCATTTGTGGCGGGTTTAAAAGTAGGTGATAGTATTATTTCTGTGAATGATAAACAATTTCGTTATAGGGATGAATTTACATCCATTATAGAGGCTTCAGCCGGAAAACAAGTGGAAATGAAGGTTTTAAGGGATGGTAACTTAATGAATTTAAAGCCTAAAGTATCACAAGACGGAACTATTGGTGTTTATTTTGCAGGAAGTAAATTTCCTACTAGATCTATCAATTATACATTTGTAGAATCATTATCGGTAGGTACAGATAAGGCTTGGTCAACATTTTCTGACAATGGTAAAGGAATTTGGAAAATGATTACAGGTAAAGTTAGTGCCCGTAACATTAGTAGTCCAATTGGTATTGCTAAAGTTTATGGAGCTGAATTTGATTGGCAAAATTTCTGGCGACTAACAGGCTTAATTTCTATCGCTTTGGCTTTTATGAATTTATTACCAATACCTGCTTTAGATGGTGGTCACGTTGTATTTTTAATTATTGAAATGATTAAAGGAAAACCACTTGGTGATAAGTTTATGGAGCGTGCACAAATTGCAGGTTTTATAATCTTGTTAAGTTTAATGGTTTTCGCTTTTGGAAATGATATCCTTAAAATATTTGGAAAATAGAATCTAGGTTAAGACTAAGGTTGAGACCGAGAAGATTAGACCTCAGCCTTAACCTCAACCTCAGTATTAATCTCAATTAAAATGAATTATTTCGAGTTTTACGACTTACCAATTAGTTTCAATCCTGACCAAGGCATTGTGAAGCAGAAATTTTATGCTTTAAGTAAAAAATACCATCCAGATTTTTACATCAATGAAGATCAAGCGAAGCAAGATGAAGTTTTAGAATTATCTACTTTAAACAATAAGGCGTTTCAAATTTTAAAAGATCCGCAAAAGCGTTTACATTATATTTTGCAATTAAAAAATCAATTAGGGGAAGAAGAGAACTACGCTTTGCCACAAGATTTTTTAATGGAGATGATGGACGTAAATGAAGCTTTAATGGATTTAGAATTTGAACCGGATCCTTCAAAAATAGCAATCATTAAAAATCAAGTAAACGATTTAGAGCAAGATCTAGCTAAGGAATTGGCTAATTTGACTTCTACTTTCGATAAGGCTTCAATAGATCTGCAAGAAAATCTTTTAATCGCTATAAAAGACATTTATTTCAGAAATAAATACTTGTGGCGCATAAAGGAGAGTATAACTCGCATAAGCGCTTAAAATAGGTTGAAATAGTGTAATAAAGTAAATGAACAATTTTTAAGTGAATTGCTTTGGCTAATTTGCATTAAAATCATAATAAATGACATCATTACATCTATTTAGAAAAGTAGCTTTAGCAGAAGGAATTTCTTATTTGCTATTATTGTTTATCGCAATGCCATTAAAATATTGGGCAGGAATGCCGCTAGCTGTAAAATATACAGGTTGGGCACACGGTTTATTGTTTGTGTTGTATGGAGCTTGTTTAATTATGGCTTGGCAAGAACAAAAGTGGAAGTTTGGTAAAGTTGTATTGATATTTTTAGCTTCACTCTTACCATTTGCTCCTTTTATAGTTGATAAAAAACTAAAACCTGAAGATACCACTGTTGTTTAATCAATCAGTTTTTTGATTGTGAGAATTTAACGAATATTTTTTGTTTGAAAGGCTCGTCACCCTAAATCTATTTCGAGGTCTTTCATGTTAAAAAGATGAGGTTGTATCAAAATTTATTTGACTGATCTGTTTACAATATAATATTTCGAAAATTCGTCATGCTCATTTATTCCGATTTTATATCGGAAGCTTGTCCCGATAGCCATCGGGAGGGCATTGTAATGCATATTATATCTTATTACGCTTTACGATTCCCGCCTTCCAGGGAAAGACGAAACCGCCAAATTAAATTCTTTAAAAATTAATAAACTTCTTTTTTTGATTCAGCATGACAATTAGTCTGAGCTACTTACTTGCTATCTGCATATTTTTTAAAACTATTTAAAATAGCCTGCCAACCATTTTTTTGCATTGCTATTGGGTTTTCAGTTTCTGCATCAAATGTTTGCTCAATTTTGGTAGTTTCACCTTCTTCAATAAATTCAGTATTAACTTTTCTTCCGTCACTCATGGTGTAAATGATTAGTTTATTTGGTTTTACATCAGTATAGGTGCCCGAAAAATCAAAACCAAAGCTATCATCTTTTGCATCCATTCTGGTTGTAAATTTACCGCTAACTTGTAAGTCGTTTTCTGCATGTGGAGAATGCCATTCATCAGATGCAAATGCCCAATTGGTGATGTGATTGGCTTCAGTCCAGAACTGCCAAACCTTAGCTAAAGGCGCATTAATTGTTGCTTCGATATTTACTTTTTTAACTTTCATATTTTTAGTTTAAGATCTATAAATCTAATATATTTTAAAATTTTTTGTATTTTATTGTTGAT
>JBBSRF010000105.1:0-8153 GCA_038243335.1 Sphingobacteriales bacterium | reverse complement strand
AGTAAGAGAAGGACCACAACGTATACAAGAGATTCTAGACTATGGTATTAACTATGATAAAACCAACACTGGGGTATATGATTTAGCTAAAGAAGGTGGTCATTCAGAACATAGGGTTTTACATTTTAAAGATATTACTGGTTATGAAATTGAGCGTATTTTATTAAAGCAAATACACGAAAATGATAACATAGAGATATTAACACATTACTTCTGCTTAGAATTAATAACACAACATCACCTTGGCAAACATGTTGATAAGAGTAGTGAAGATGTTAATTGTTATGGTATTTATGCTTTTAATACAGAAAGAAATGATGTTGAAAAGATTTTAGCTAAGGTGACAGTGTTGGCAAGTGGTGGAGCGGGTCATATATATTCTACTACTACAAATCCTGTAATTGCCACAGGTGACGGTATGGCGATGGTTTATAGAGCAAAAGGGAAAGTTAGAAATATGGAATTTATTCAGTTTCATCCAACAGCTTTATATCATCCAGGAGAGTATCCTTCATTTTTAATATCTGAAGCCGTTAGAGGTTTTGGTGGAGTTTTAAGAAGGAAAAATGGAGAAGAATTTATGTATGAATATGATGAACGTGGTTCTTTAGCCCCTCGTGACATTGTAGCTCGTGCTGTAGATAATGAAATGAAAAAGTCTGGAGATGAATTTGTTTATTTGGATATTACAATGCGTAATAAGGAAGATATTCTAACTCATTTTCCAAATATTTATGCCAAATGTTTATCTATCGGAATAGATATGACAAAGGATTTTATACCAGTTACACCAGCATCACACTATATGTGTGGGGGTATTTTAGTTGATGATTATGGAAAGTCATCTATTAAAAATTTATACGCTTGTGGGGAAGTTTCGTCTACAGGATTACATGGTGCAAATAGATTAGCCTCAAATTCTCTTTTAGAAGCAACAGTTTTTGCACATCGCATCTATTTATCAGCATTAGAAAATTATAAAAGTAATACTATTCCAGATCATATTCCAAATTGGGATGATCACGGCGTAACGCAATTTGAAGAAGAAATTTTGGTTACGCATAATCTTCGTGAAACTCAAAAAATTATGAGTGATTATGTTGGTATTGTTCGTTCTGATTTTAGGTTAGACAGAGCAATGCGGAGGTTATATTTATTGTTTGAAGAAACGGAGGAGTTTTATAAAAAGAATAAGGTTTCGGTGAAATTATGTGAATTAAGAAACGTAATTCAGGTTGCTTATATGGTGATAAAATCTGCAAAATCTAGAAAAGAGAGTAGGGGATTACACTTTACAACAGATTATCCTGAACATTTAAAAGAGTTGACAGATACAATTATCTGAGTGTCATGCTGAGCTGTCGAGGAACAATAATAATGTCTTCGACAGGCTCAGACTGACAAATTGTTTATAATTTTCTAAATACTTTTTACTTACTATATAATTAAAGAAATGCCAGTAATATTACCAGTTAAAGGAATAAACCCTAAATGGGGAGAAAATTGTTTTATAGCACCAAACTCCACTATCGTTGGTGACGTTCTAATTGGTGATAATTGTTCAGTTTGGTTTAATGCAGTGATTAGGGGTGACGTAAACAGCATTACCATTGGAAATGACAGTAACATACAAGATGGAGCTGTTATACATGCTACCTATCAAAAAGCAAGTACACATATAGGCAATCGGGTTTCCGTTGGGCACAATGCAATTGTTCATGGTTGTGAAGTTAAAGACCATGTTTTAATAGGTATGGCTGCTATTGTAATGGATCATGCTATTATAGAAGAGTATTGTATTATTGCTGCAGGGTCTGTGGTCTTAGAAAATACCATTTGTGAAACAGGGTTTTTATATGCTGGTACACCTGCAAAAAAAATAAAGCCCATTACAGATGCGCAACGGGCTTTATTAAATAAATTACCTGATAATTATATCATGTATGCAGATTGGTTTAAGTAATTTATTCTTTAGGTATAGTTAGTATAGCTTCTCTATCCCAGTTTGCCTTCATAGAATACTCAGCAGGATCATACCATATCTTTTCAGGTTGAGTTTGATCTTTGACATTTCCCGTATCCCATTTTCCATTTTTATTACTGTCGTAAACAACTCTCGCGAAAGATATTCCTGCTTTATAGTTATTATAAGAAATGGTCTCATTTTTAACAATGATATCCCTCCGTATAACAACTTTCTTTTCATTTAGTAGCTCTACAATGTAACTTTTATTTTGTTCTGGCACTTCTACCTTTACCCTAAGTGTAGCATAATCATCTTTACTAGCTAGTTTTATGGTCTTTTTTATTTCTTTATTTTTTGTTCCGAAAAGTTCAGTGAAAGCCCCATCTCCGAAAGTTATCACATATGTGCTTTTGTTTTTCCATGGATAAACTATTGTATATGACAATACATCTAAACTATCTTTTTCTATGGTGAAGTTTGTTTTAGGTATAGAATCTTCCAAAATTTTAACCTTAGAGGCATCTATTTTTGATAATGGAAAATTTAATGAAAATAGATATGGCCTAAAAGGATTTATAGCTGTATTTTGTGAGTTGTCCGTAAGCTGGATTGTTCTAATATAGCTGTCTTTTTTATCCCTATTAAATGTTAAGGTATCTAGCGCTTTCCCTTCGCTTTTTATAGCAATTTTAACAGAATCAAAAGATAAGTCTTTTAGCCATAAAGTTAAAGAATCGTTATTTTTAGCGAACCTAACTATTTTAGTTTCGTCTATTTCTTTTGGAAAAATAACGGATATACTTGGTTTAATTAATTGCTGATTAAAGGAAAGAGCAATACTTCCATCTATATTAAATTTTTTATCTACTACTCTAAATGTGGAAGGAATTTCCTTGAACAAGCCAAGCTTTATCGTGTCTATATTTTTTGTAAGACGAATGGTGTCTTTTAAGAATGCAACTTCGTCTGTACTTTGTTGATAAATTTTATCTCCGCCGCTTTCTTTTAGAGCATAAATTTTATAAGTGTCTTGTCTGAGATTACTTAATTTAAAATTGCCACTACTATCTGTACTTGTATAAATTGATGCTTTCTTTTTGCCAAAAATACTATCTCTTGCTAATGGAATTATAAATACAACCGCATCTAATTCTGGCTTTCCTGTTTGCGTATTCATTACCTCCCCACTAATATTTAAAGAGTCTAACTTTGGTCCGGTTGAAAAAACATAAGTAAAATTTTTAAGAATATTTCCTTCATTTACATCTACTATGGCATTTCCAAAGTTTAAAGTATAAGTTGTATTTTTTTCTAAACTATCTTGAAAACTAACAATTAACTTTTTTTGTTGCTTTTTTAATAATGGTGAGTTTTCTTGTTCTGGTGAAATTGAAAATTCCTTAAACTCTCCTTGTAAATTAAAATATTCATCAAATTCTATTGTAACTTTATCTCCAACGAAATTTGTAGTCATATTTTTAGGGTCCATTTTAACGACTACTGGTGGAGTCTTATCTCTTGGCCCACCTTCAGGAGTTCTCATACTGGCACACCCATAAATTAAACCAATTGTTATAATTAGATAATAAAATGATTGTTTGTTTAAAATAGCTTTATTATTACGCATTTAGAATTGCTGTGTTTAAATATATATCTTTTCTAATGATTATGATTAACAAAACGCGAAAGTTTCTTAAATCGTCTAAAAACACAGCAAAAAAATATTTGTTTAATTAGGTGAAAATCAGTTTATTAAGACATTATTTTGTAATATGAACCATTAAAACAGAAATATCTGAAGGTGAAACCCCAGAAATTCTTGAAGCTTGCCCCAAAGTTCTTGGCTTAATTTTTAGTAATTTTTCTCTAGCTTCTTTTGAAAGAGAAAGGAGTTTATTATAGTCAAATTCTGGGTTGATAGATTTGTCTTCCATCTTTTGCATTTTAGCTATAATTTCTTTTTCTTTCTCAAAATAACTTTCGTACTTAATTTTTATTTCAGCTTGTTCAATTGTTTCTTTGTCGAAGTTATTTAATAATTCATCAAAAACGAAACTAACTTTTCTGATGTCCTCTATGCCAACTTGTGGTCTGCTAAGCAAATTAAATATTTTAACGTTTTGTGTAAGTGCCGCTGTTCCTAAATTTTCCAACAAATCATTAGCCGCACTCATTTCTATACCTTGCTTTCTAGTAAAAACTACTATCGCATCAGAGTTTTCCACTTTTTTATTTACAATAGCTAAGCGCTCATCGCTAATTAATCCAAGCCCGTGTGCAATAGGAGAGAGTCTAATGTCTGCATTGTCTTGTCTTAATAGCAATCGATGTTCAGCTCTTGATGTAAACATTCTATAAGGCTCGTCAGTACCTTTAGTTACTAAATCATCTATCAACACACCAATATATGATTCAGAACGTTTCATAATTAGTTCATGTAGATCATTTACTTTTTGATGTGCGTTAATTCCAGCTATAAAACCCTGACTAGCAGCCTCTTCATAGCCTGTAGTCCCATTTATTTGACCTGCAAAGAATAAATTGCTAATTAGCTTGGTTTCAAGTGTTAAAGAAAGTTGTGTTGGCGGAAAAAAATCATATTCGATAGCATAGCCTGGTCTAAACATTTTTGCGTTTTCAAAACCTGGAATTTGAGTTAAAGCTTTATACTGAATATTTTCTGGTAGAGAGGTAGAAAATCCATTAACATAAATTTCACATGTATTCCATCCTTCTGGCTCAACAAATATTTGATGCCTATCTCTTTCTGCAAATCGATTTATTTTGTCTTCAATAGAAGGGCAGTATCTTGGGCCTAAACCTTTAATTCTACCAGTAAACATCGGTGATTTCTCAAAGCCTTCTTTTAATGTTTCATGAACATTTCCGTTGGTGTAAGTTATCCAACAACAACGTTGATCTTTAGGTCGGTCTACATTAGTGTAAGAAAATTGGCTTGGATTCTCATCTCCCCACTGCTCTTCCATTAAACTATAATTTAATGAACGACCATCTACTCTTGGTGGAGTTCCAGTTTTCATTCTACCAGCTTCAAATCCTAAAGCAGTTAATTGCTCCGTTAGTCCAGTAGCAGATTTCTCCCCAGTTCTTCCTCCGCCAAATTTCTTTTCTCCAATATGTATTAAGCCATTTAAAAATGTGCCATTAGTTAAGATAACTGTTTTGCCTAAAATTTCAACTCCAAGCGCAGTTTTAACGCCTATCACAGTTTCATTCTTTACGATTAAGCTACTAACCATTTCTTGCCAAAAATCAACATTAGGTGTTCTTTCTAAAGCAAGCCTCCATTCTTCAGCAAATCTCTTTCTGTCGTTCTGCGCCCTTGGACTCCACATCGCTGGGCCTTTAGACTTGTTAAGCATTCTAAACTGCAATGTCGTCTTGTCTGCAATGATGCCAGAATAACCACCCATCGCATCTATCTCTCTAACAATTTGCCCTTTTGCTACACCTCCCATGGCCGGATTGCAACTCATCTGCGCAATTGTCTCCATGTTCATGGTAACTAATAGCACAGACGAACCGAGATTTGCGGCTGCCGCGGCTGCCTCGCATCCTGCGTGACCAGCACCTACAACGATTACATCATACTCTTTAAACATTCATTTTATATTAGTGTTTCACGTGGAACGGATTTAAAATTAAATAATTTTTGAACCTCAATTTATGTTTCACGTGAAACTTTTATTTTTTTTGCAATTTAATTCAACTATATAGTGCCGTTATGAATTAAGCTTATTACTGGGTGCCGAAGTGAAAAATATAGACAAATCAATACGTATTGCTTGCTATTGTAAATCATGTTAACTTAAACAGCATTTAGAAAGTGCTCTCAGTCTTAATAATATTTACACTATATAAGAAAAAGAGATTAAAAAATGCTTACCTAATTGTTGTTATGATATCATAGGTCTAAATTTATTAGTTTTGTCTTTTCAGAAAGCTCTACCCATCTAGCCATTACTTGCTCCAGGTCCTTATTTATTTTTTCTATTCTTGTAGATAGTTCTTGGATTTTAACATAATCTGAAGCTTCTGTAGCATTAATTTGCTTTGTTAATTCTTCAATTTCGTTTTCTTTCTCTGCTATTGATTCCTCAATGTCATCTAATTCCTTTTGCTCTTTAAAACTTAATTTTTTTAATATAGGAATGTTGTTTTGATCAGAAACAATTGATTTTTTTGTAACTACATTATCTTTTGAAGTGTCTAAACTAATGCGATATTCAGAATAATTACCATTATAAATACTAACATTTCCTTCGCCTTCCATAATAAATAATTGCTCACTCATTTTGTCTAGTAAATACCTATCATGAGAAACCAAAATCAAAACACCAGGGAAGTTTTCTAAAAATTCTTCTAAAACGTTTAAGGTGTCAATGTCTAAATCGTTAGTTGGCTCATCTAATATTAAGAAATTAGGATTTTGCATTAGCACTTTCATTAAGTGTAATCGCTTTTTTTCGCCACCACTTAACTTCTCTACCATGCCATGTTGTTTCTTTGGCGGGAAGAGAAATAGGGTTAATAAAGCAGAGGCAGAAATGGTTTGCCCATCTGCCATTTTAATATACTCAGCATCTGATTTTACAATGTCAATTACTCTTTCTTTTGGGTCAAAAGCTAATCCACCTTGCTTATAATATCCATAAACTGTTGTGTCGCCAACATCAACCTTTCCTTTTTCTGGATTTAAAAAACCTGTAATAATATTTAATAGAGTAGATTTTCCAGTTCCATTTTTCCCTGCTAAACCTATTCTATCGCCTCTTTTAAATACGTAAGAAAAATCATTGATAATTTTTTTATCATCAAATGCTTGTCCAATATGATTTAATTCAAGAATTTTATTGCCTTGACGAGACATTTTAACATTTAATGTAACCTGCTGATTGTCAGATCTTTGTTTTGTTTTTTCCTCTAAGTCATAAAAGGAATTTACTCTAGATTGAGACTTAACTGTACGTGCCGCAGGCATTCTCCTCATCCATTCTAACTCCTTCTTCAATAAATTTTTATTCTTCTGGAATGTGCTCTCGTCTGAGGCCTCTCTTTCAGCTTTCTTTTCTAAGAAAAAAGCATAATTACCATTGTAATTGTAAATCTTACCACGCTCTAATTCTACTATTGTATTACAGACATTATCTAAAAAGTAACGATCATGAGTAACTAAAAGGATGGTTTTATTGCCAGTGGTTAATAATTTCTCTAACCATTCTATGGTATCAATATCTAAGTGGTTAGTAGGTTCGTCTAACACATAAATTTCAGGATCTTCTATTAATAATTTTGCTAAGGCAAGACGTTTTTTCTGTCCACCAGAAAGCGTATCAATTTTTTGTTGTAAGTGATTTATTCCCATCCTACTTAAAATGGTCTTGATTTCATGCTCATATTCCCAAGCATTGTGTTCGCTTAATTCTTCATATAGACGATTCAGTGTTCTTTCATCAGGATTTGGGTCTTCTATCAATTCTTCATATTCTTTAATCAGTTGTTGCTGTTTGTTTTCTAAAGAAAAGATAAAATCACTGATTGAATATCCATCTGGAAATGATGGCTCTTGATCTAAAAAGCCAATTTTAACAGCTTTATTTTTAACAATCTTTCCTTCTAAAGGAGAAAAGCGTTCTGCTAATAATTTTAATAGTGTACTTTTACCCGCTCCATTAATACCAACCAACGCCACACGCTGACCAGGATTAATTCCAAGTGTTAAATTTTTAAAAAGCCATTCATCATGGTATCCGTGGCCTAGGCCTTCAGCTGCAATTAGTGTACTCAAAGTATTTGTTTAACGAATTATATAGTATGAAATTACTGCAAAAGTAATGAATATTTAGTTGTAATGATTTTGGACATTGATAAAGTTTAAATATTTCTAGATTTTTTACTTTGGAAAGATTCTTAGATCAATGTTTTTAAATAACATCAACCTAATTGAAGAGTTATTGCTAAGGCTTAAACAAAAAAAATGCAGACATCCATCTGCATTCTTTTTACTAAACTAAAAACTAAACTAAATTTATGATGGATTATGAATTTTCTAAAATGTATAGGTTTTCTAATGCTGTAATTGCTTTTATGTTTTTTGCGATAACTATGTTGCTCTTTTTTGACTGAATGTTTGTAGTGTTAGCAATAAACTTTCCCATGTTAATTT
>JBBSRF010000104.1:0-8253 GCA_038243335.1 Sphingobacteriales bacterium | reverse complement strand
TTGATGAAGCAAACCTTTCAAATCCTCTATTTTGGTTTAATAAATCATTTCCTTTAATGGCTAGTGTGAGGTCGTTTTTCTTAAAAAAGCTTTTAGCAACACTTGCATTAATAATGAATTGCTCATTACTGTTATTAAATGATGCCGTCTTTGGAGAATAAGAATATGATGCATCAGATTCTATGGTTATTTTCTTTGGCAGCACAACCTTAAATGATCCATAACCTGATGAACCCCAACCTTTATTATTGATATTTTTTTGCAAAGAAGATTCTTGAGCACTATAACTAGGCCCAAAATTAAAGTTAAATTCCAATTTATCTTTATATCTCCTTATACTTATACTAGGATTGTACCTAGTTGAAATAGTTTCATTTAATGCCTTATTGATGTAACTGTAGCTTTTGCTCCCGCCAGCATTAAAATTAATACCTACATTTAAACCTAGGAATTTAATTTTTCTTCCAAGATTGGCGTAAATATTATAATTAATAGGCGTTTTATCTGTCAAGTTTATCGATTGCCTTGTAGATATACCCTGAGCATCAGTAATTGTATTGTTTGTAATTTGATTATTTATAAAGCTAAGATTTCCACTGAAATAGATAGATTGATTTGTTAATATTTTATAAGAGTTATAGCTAACATTAATGCCATTACTATAGGATGGCTTCAAATCTGGATTTCCCAAAGGAATATTTAAAGGGTCTGTATTTATTTTAACAGGCTGTAATTGTTCTACAGTTGGTTGCCTAGTATATCCATTATAATTTACTCTAAAAGAGCGTTGTGTAGAGAATTTGTATTGGTAAGATGCCTGAGGAATCCAGTTGAAAAAATTTCTTTTATACTTTTGGTTTGAATAAGCCTCAAACTGATCGAAGTTAACTGCGCTAATTTTTGTGCCAAATAATATGTTAGTTTTTGATTTTTTATAATTAAACACTGCCCCTCCTTGATTGATAAGTTGATTTGCTTCAAAATCATTACTAAAATCAGTATCTAATATATCGTATCTGCTTGGGGCAGATGAATTAAAAGATTTTTTATCAGCTTTGCTATTGTTAATACTAATGCCATAATTAAATACTAAAGAAAGTGCTTTAGTAAGCGGTTCATTGTAAGTAAAATTAGTATTAAATACAGTGCTGGTTGTATTGTTGTTTTTTAACTGATCTATAATTTCACTATTGGTTAAATTTTCATTCACATCGAAAAAATCATTTTTTGATTTTAAATACCCTTCACTGTTTTTTTCGCTGATGCGTTGACTTAAGTTAATTGAAAAGTTTCTTCCTAATTTTTTAAGTTTTTTAGTATAAAAAGCAGACATATTGAATGTTTGTTCGTCTCCTTCATTGTCATTTGTTCTTAAACTAGTGTTCAACAGACTATTGTCTCCTCTTTTACCAATAGTGGCAAATTCGGATTGTGAATTATTGTTTTTCAAAGTACCATCAACCGTAAATTTTAAATTAGATGTGGTATCTAATTTAATACTATAAGTTGCATCTAATTTTTGGCGGAAAATATAACTGTCTGTACGCTCATCACTATTGCTATTAATGATTCCAGTAGGTAAATTATTTTGGTCTAATGTATTTTTTTTATTCAATATACCCAAACTTCCAATTTTATAATTGGTATTAATAGCTTGCTTATCGTCATTCCACTTGGTATCATAATGTGCTCCTCCATTTCTAGCAGTAGGCACTCCCTCTCCATAATAATTTTCACCCTGATCAAAATCATCTCCAGAACCAAAAGAGATCATCATTCCGCCATCTATAAACTGCATGTTGTCATTACCCCCGCCATATTTACCAGCGTCTTGCCAACTTAATCCTGTTTTACCGTTATTACCTGCAGTACCATAAACAGAGAACTTCTGTTTAGCTTTAAATTTATTAAACATGAATTGACCCTGATAAAAGTCGTCAGTAGCAGCTCCAATATCTACTTTACCAAAATATCCACTTTTTTTGTCTTCCTTAAGTTTAATATTTAGAGTTGTTGTCTTCTCACCATCATCTACGCCTGTAAAGGCAGCTTGATCGCTACTTTTCTCGAAAAGCTGAACTTTGTCTACCATATCAGCCCTTAAGTTTTTGGTTACAAGTGTGGGGTCATCGCCAAAAAACTCTGCTCCGTCTACCAATACTTTAGATACAGTTTTACCTTGTGCAGTAATTTTGCCATCCTTATCAATTTGCATTCCAGGGAATTTCTTCAATAAATCCTCTACTTTATCATTCGGTTGTATGGTAAAACTTCCCGCGTTAAACTCTGTAGTATCTCCTTTAACCCTAATTGCTGTAGCTTCTCCCTTAACAATTACTTCAGTTAATAATTTAGCTTTAGAGTTCATGTTAATCAGTTTGAAATCAAAACTATTTTTTTCTTCAGTTAATTTAAATGGAGATACATAATCTGCATAATTTGGATAGGTAAGCAATAAAATAAAATCACCTTTTTTCATCGGAGAAATTGAAAATGTACCATTTTCTGCGGCTCTAGTATGCTTGTATAAGGTAGAGTCTTTAGCGTTTAAAATACTAATTGTAGCATTATGAAGCCGAGTAAAATTTGAGGTATCTGTAACAATACCTTTGATTGTGTTTGGATTTTGAGCAAAAACGATATTGCTAAAACCCAAGAAGAGTAGTAAGGTAAGACGTAAAATTTTCATAAAATAGTTTTGTTAGGTTACACGAATGTATAACTAAATCTTTAATACTAAAAGTTTAGTTATAAAAATTTAACATTATTTATCATTATTTAACAATTGAGTTTAGTGTGTATAGTTTATTATTGATTTGTTATTAGTCAAACGTATTCTAAATAGTATACTTTTAAAATCGACAATTAGTATTTAGACTATATAGCTGTGAATCGGATGTTTATGGGTTAGTATTGAGTTAATAGACAATTATTAACGTTAATTTTTATCATAAGAAATTTGAAAACTGTATATTGTACAGCTTGTGAATTAGAAATACAATGTCTCAATCAACAGAAGAACTTGAACCCGCCGAACTTGCTGCCAAATTCATCAATCTTACAGCTCGTCATATTTTCTTAACCGGAAAAGCAGGGACAGGTAAAACCACATTCTTAAAAAATTTAATTGCTTTAACACATAAAAAGGCTGTTATTGTTGCGCCTACGGGTATTGCAGCTATTAATGCAGCTGGCGTAACTATTCATTCTCTATTTCAGCTTCCGTTTGGCACTTTTTTGCCTAAAGTTGCGCCAACTAATCAAGCAAAAGAATATCAACACTATAACAATCCAAAATCTATTATTAAACATTTAAATATGAACGCTTCAAAGCGTCGTATTTTGGTGGATTTGGAATTGCTAATTATAGATGAAGTGAGTATGCTCAGGGCAGATTTGTTAGACGCCATTGATATGGTTTTGCGTTTTATCCGTAAAAACAATACAAATTTTGGTGGTGTCCAAGTTTTATTTATTGGCGATTTACATCAATTGCCGCCAGTAGTTAAAAACGATGAATGGAATTTATTAAGCCAATTTTATAAAAGTGCTTTCTTTTTTGATGCATTGGCATTAGCACAAAATCCTCCTGTTTATATTGAACTCGAAAAAATATATCGTCAGGCAGATGAGAAATTTATTCATCTGCTAAATAATTTAAGAAAAAATGAGGTTACAGCGCAAGATATAGCTCTGCTAAAAACATATTATAAAGAAAACTATAAGTCCAATTTATCTGAAAAATACATCACTTTAACTACACATAATCATAAAGCAGATACTTTAAATAAAAATAGTTTAAAAGAATTGGATGGCAAATCATATTTCTACAAAGCTATTGTGGATAAAGAATTTGCCGAGAGTGCTTATCCTGTAGAAAAAACTTTGGAATTAAAGGTTGGCGCACAAGTTATGTTTGTGAAAAATGATCCAACAGGTGAACAGCGCTTTTTTAATGGTAAAATCGCAGTAGTTAAAAAGCTAAGCGATGATGTAATTGAAGTTCTGCCAGATGGCGGTCTTTATAATTTGATTTTAGATAAATTTACTTGGAAAAATATCAAGTACAATACCAATAAAGTTAACAATGAAATTGAAGAAGAAGTTGCAGGAACATTTACCCAGTTCCCCTTAAAATTGGCTTGGGCAATTACAGTTCATAAAAGCCAAGGTTTAACTTTTGATAAAGCAATTATAGATATTGGAGATGCTTTTGCACCAGGTCAGATTTATGTTGCGCTTTCTAGATTGCGATCGTTAGAGGGCTTAATATTAACATCATTAATAGGTAATAGAGGGATAAGGCAAGATCAAAATGTAACTTATTTTGCTAAAACTAAAGAACAACAAGAAGATTTAGCCATACAAATTAAAAAAGAAAGTAACGCATTTTTAAAGTTTTCGTTATTGCAAAGTTTTAGTTTTGTTGTACTAGATAATTATGTTTTTGAACACGTTTTTAGTTACACCAAGGATGAAAAACGATCCACTAAACAAACACATTTGCCATGGGCAGTTAAGCTGCAACAAGATTTAATGGCGCTAAAAGTAAATGCAGATAAATTTTTAAAGCAAATAGAAAGGTTGTTTGTAGTTGAAAACGCTGAAAGTTTAGCCCTTCTGCTAGAAAGAACAGCAGCAGCGGAGAACTATTTCAATCCGCAATTAGCACAATTGAGTGAATCTATTCTTGAATTAATAGAAGTTGCAAAAACTCAAAAACAAACTAAAGAATTTTTAGCAGAGCTGATAGAAATGGAAGCTATGTTTTATGAACAATTTAGAAAAATTAAAAAAGCAAAGGCGATGCTTGAAGCATCCATAAATGGTGTCGAACTTTCTAAAGAGGACGTTTTGCGTTTACAACATAGTGCTAAAAGAGAAGAGCAAATAAAAAAAGCTTATACTTTGCCAAATAAAGAAGAATTTCGTGCCCCTACTGATGAGTTTTATAGTAGAACGAAAGCTGTTAAAAAAGCTAAGAAACCTGCTACGCCAAAAATAGATACTAAAGAAATTAGTTTGTCCCTCTTAAAACAAGGTAAAACTCCAATGGAGATTGCTGCAGATCGAAAAATGACCCAAGGAACTATTGAGGGGCATCTAGCTCATTACGTTATTACACAAGAAATAAAAGCCGAACAAATTATTCCTGCAAAAAGGTTAGCAGAAATTTTAACGATAATTGTAAAATTAAAAACAATAAAATTGAATGAAATCCGTGAACATTTAGGCAGATCATACTCTTTTGGGGAGATTAAGATTGCTATTGCTTCTTATTTAGCTGATGGGAATTAATTTTCTTTTGACGAATTCCTTCAAAGCTCGTCATCTCGACGATAGGAGAGATCTAATTAAGGTGCATTTATAAAAAGATTTCTCAATCGCGAAAAGCTCATATCGAAAGGACGGATTTGGTGCTAAAATGTTTTTATAAATTTATCTCTCCATCAAAAACTTTTTCTGCTGGTCCGCATAAAAATACATCCGTAAATTTTTTGCCATCATAACTGAAGTTGACTTGTAAATCTCCGCCTAGAACTTTAATCGGAGTTTCGATATAACCCGGTTCTTTTTGTTGCGCCATTGCCATTGCAACGGCAGTAGCGCCAGTACCACATGCAAAAGTTTCATCTTCTACACCACGCTCAAAAGTTCGTACAAATAAGTGATCTTCTTTCTGCTCTACAAAATTTACATTGATTCCGTCAGTTTTGTAGGTGTCATTATTTCTGATGTCTTTACCATTTGTAAAAACATCAAATGATTTTAAATTTTCAACTTGTGCTACGTAATGAGGAGAGCCTGTATTTAGAATAAAAGCATTTCCATCCTTATTTACCGTATCAACATCAATCATTTGTAGTTCAACCCAATTGCCTTCTGCTGTAATTTTGGCATAATGTGGTCCATCAACTGCCAAAAAATTAGTTTCAAAGTCAATAATACCTAAGCTTTTAGCAAATGCAACAATACATCGACCTCCATTACCACACATACTACCTATATTTCCGTCGGCATTATAATAAACCATCTCAAAATCGTAATCATTGTGCATGATTAACAGCATCAATCCATCTCCTCCAATACCAAATCTTCTATCACATAGTTGCGCTACAAGCTTATTATCAATGGTTTTTAATTTATTTTCACGATGGTCAATTAAAACGAAATCATTTCCAGCACCTTGATATTTGGAGAATTTAATGTTCATTATTTCTTCATTTAATTAGATAATATTTGTTTAATTGGATGATAAATCAATTATTTATAGTCATTTAACATTTTTTAACACATAACAAATGTGATATGATTGCAAATATCGTTTATATGGTATTAAATTTGAGTAATTCAATCGTAAATAGACAATAAATATATAACAAATGAAACCATCATGTGCAAACCACTCTAAAAAAGCAATTTTTGCTCATGATAGCTTCATTACAATTAAAAAACAAATTATATAACAAATGAAAAAAATAGGATTAATAGTGTTGGCGGCCTTTATAGGAGGCGGCTTTGCAATAGGCGCTTATAAACTATTAGAGCGCACTAATGATGGATATTCTTTAACAGATAAGCAAAATATGATGTTTGCGAATAATCCTGTTAAAATCTCATCTGCAGGAACTGTAGATTTTGTAGAAGCAGCAGCAGCAGTATCACCTGCTGTGGTTCATATTAAAACCACTTATGGTGGATCTGACTCTAACGAGCAAGCAAGTACTGGTGATATGTCTGATATGCTTGAACAATTTTTTAGAGGAGGTGGTGGTGGCCAAAGACAAAGAACTCCAAGAGCAGCTTCTGGATCTGGAGTAATTTTAACTGCTGATGGATATATTGTAACCAATAACCACGTAGTCGATAAGGCAGATAAAATTGAAGTTATTCTATCTAATAGACGTAAAGTTTTAGCTAAAGTAATTGGTAAAGATCCGAATACAGATTTAGCATTGATTAAAGTAGATGTAACAGGCCTGCCTTTTGTTAAAATGGGTAATTCTGATAACGTTCAGGTAGGAGAATGGGTTTTGGCAGTTGGTTTTCCATTAGACTTGCAAACTACGGTTACTGCTGGTATTGTGAGTGCTAAAGCACGTAACATAGGTATTTTAAATAGAGAACAACAAGGTATTACAAAAGAACAATATCAGGAATATCAAAGAACTGGTGTTAGACCAGAAATACCTGCTAACACTTCGATAGAATCTTATATTCAAACAGATGCAGCAATTAATCCAGGTAATAGTGGCGGAGCTTTAGTAAATGCCAATGGCGAATTAATAGGAATTAATGCTGCAATTGCTTCTCAAACGGGAACAAATGAAGGTTATGGTTTTGCAATTCCAGTAAATTTGGCTAAGAAAATTTTAGAAGATTTTAAAGAATATGGAATGGTAAAACGTGGATATGTTGGCGTTAGTTTTCAAGCTTTAGATGCGGATGTAGCAGAGCGTTTAAAAATTAAAGATATTAATGGGCTGTATGTTAGTGGAGTTTCTCCAAATGGTGCTGCTGCATCAGCTGGTATAAAAGAAGGTGATATTATTAAAAAAGTTGAAGGAGTTGAGATATACGATTCCCCAGATTTACAAGAAAAAATTGGTCGTATGCGCCCTGGCGATAAGGTTGCATTAACTGTTTTAACAAAAGAAGGAAGCACGAAAAATATTAATGTGACTTTGAAAGGTGAAAAGAGTGTTGCTTTAGCTTCCACAAAGGCAGTAGAAAGTAAATCTACGGGTGCTACAATAAGTAAATTGGGGGCTAGTTTTGCTCCTGCATCTGAAAGTATAAAAGCAAAATATGGTTTAAAAGCCGGTGTTGTAGTTACTAGTGTAATGCCAGGGAAAGCATTTGATAATTTTGAAGTGTCCAAAGGAATGGTAATTACTACAGTTAATGGTAAGCAAGTAAATAGCGCTGCAGATATTGAAAAAGCATTGCCTACATCAAAAGATGGAAAGACGACTATTTCTGGGATAAATGAAAGAGGGATTTATACTTTTTCTTTTAACTAAAATTTAATGTTTAAATGTTATAAATGAGGGGAGTGGCTTTTGCCGCTCCCTTTTTGTTTCAAATTCTTGGTAGAATTAAGTCTAAAAATTCTTTTAAAACGCATCTTTTTTTTAGAATGTTTCTAAATAACTTGTTTATTGTGTTTTTACAACTAGTATGTCTATTTTAAATCATAATTTAAATACTTTTGTACTAACAGAATAAAAAATAAAGAAAGCTAATGGGTAG
>JBBSRF010000103.1:0-8366 GCA_038243335.1 Sphingobacteriales bacterium | reverse complement strand
TTTTTAGTGGTAATCAAAATTACCCCGTTAGCTCCTCTAGACCCATAAATAGCCGTTGCATCAGCATCTTTTAACACTTCTGTACTTTCGATATCTTCAGGATTTATGTTCATGAATGGACTATGTGTACCTGTTGCACCACCATAAGTAGAACCATTAATACCTGTTGAAGGTAATGGTACACCATCAATAATGTACAATGGTCTTGAAGAAGATGTAATGGTATTGGTACCTCTAATCGATACATTTACATTTGCACCCAAATCGCCACTAGCTGTAGTTACAAATACACCAGGCAATCTGCCTTGAAGCCCCAATACAGGGTTGGTAATTGGCTGTTGTGTTAAAACTGAACCTCCTAATTTGGCAACTGAACCCGTATTTTTTAATTTTGTGGTTGTACCATACCCTACAACTATTACCTCATTTAATTCATTAGATGAAGTAAGTTTAATTTTATAATCCGTAACAGCTTTACCAAATATTACATCTTGTTTGGTATACCCAATAAATGTTAAAGTTATCGTTACTGGAAAACTGGTAGTAGTTATAGAAAATTGACCTTTATCGTTAGTTGTCGTTACTTGTTTAGTTTTAGTATTTAAAATGTTAACATTTGGTAACGGTAAATTATCCTCATCAACAACACTACCAGATATAATTTGGTTGGCAGCCTGATTTTGAGCGAATGAAATAAAAGGTAGAAAGCTGAGTAAGAAAATAAATGTGGCAATAATTATAAAACTACTATAATTATTTAATGCACATAATTTCTCCTTTAAGAGTAATTGTTTTTGCATAATTTTTGGTTGAAATGTTTTAATTAGTTAGTTTAAGGGCTTACTTTAGAATATGTAAACCGATACCTATTGCTATAAGCAAAAGATATTTAAATGTAGATGATGTCAGAACGAAATCATAGTTTGTTTGTTTGTTTGTTTGTTTGAAGGTCCGGTTAATTTTATGCTACTTTAAAGTAGACAATACACAAACATAACAATTTAATATTTTATATAAAAACTATATTCATTAATATTATTGGGATATAGCTTTATTTACCTAAATTTTTGGATTGAGCAAGCATCAATTATTTTTTATAGAATAAGTTTAAATCAAGGTTCTATCCTTCACAATAATAAATCATTATATAGCTATAAAAATTTGATAATTTATGATTTGTTCTCTTCATGCATTGGAAGAGATATCTCATTATCCATTAAAATTAAATGAAAGAAAATTAATATGAATAATTAACAAAAACTCTTTTAATTAATCCTGAGCATGTAAACGAACTTTAAGACCGTCCATTGCAGGGCTCAATTGTAATTGGCAAGCCAACCTAGAGTTAGGTAATAAATCTGGTAAAGTATCTAACATGGCATACTCATCGTCTGTCATTTCGTTTAATTTATCTTCACCTTCCATAACATCTACACAGCAGGTGGCGCATAATGCCATGCCGCCGCAAGTAGCTAAAATATCGTATTCGCTTGCTTTTAAAAATTCCATTAAACTTAAGCCCATATCAGTTGGGGCTGTTAATGTAGTTGTGTTGCCTTCGCGGTCTTCTACTTGTATGATAATATCTATTGCTTCCATTCTTAAAATTCTGTTACACCGTTTACAGTTGTATATTTCATGGTATATTTAATGCCAGGATTCATGTATTGATAAGCACTGTGGCTCATTAATGCAGCCTCGTGAAATCCACATAAAATTAACTTTAATTTGTTGGTATAGGTGTTGATATCGCCAATTGCGTAAATACCAGGTATATTGGTGCTGTAATCATCTGTATTAACTTCTATAGCACTCTTGTTGATGTTTAAATTCCATTGCTCTATTGGGCCTAATTTAGGGCTTAACCCAAAAAGTGGAATTAAATGATCTGCATCATAAGTGGTTTTTTCCATTGTTCTATTGTGGATCACTTCTACGTGCTCTAGTCTACCATCTCCAGTTACAGCATTTAAGTTGCTATTCAAAACCAAATTAATTTTTCCACTTTCAGCTAATTCCATTACTTTGTTAACAGAATCTGGTGCACCACGAAAACTTTCGCTACGGTGTATTAAAGTTAGTTCTGAAACAATGTCTGCTAAGAAGATAGTCCAATCTAAGGCAGAATCTCCACCACCAGCAATTACCATTTTCTGGCCACGATATTTCTCCGGATCTAAAATCATATAATTAACACCACGTCCATTTTCAAAATCTTCTAAGCCAGCAACAGCAGGTTTACGAGGCTCAAAACAACCTAAACCGCCTGCAATTACTACAACTTTAGCTTCTATTATAGTGCCCATATTTGTAGTTAATACAAAATCAGCTTCACCACGTTTCTCTAAACCTTCAATTCTTTCGCCTAAAGTATAGCCCGGATGAAAAGGTTTAGCTTGCTCTACTAAATTATCTACCAATTCTTGGGCTAAAACTGTTGGATAGCCTGGAATATCATAAATTGGTTTTTTAGGATATATTTCTGAAAGTTGACCACCAACTTGAGGTAGGTAATCGATTAAATGACAACGCATTTTTAATAAGCCAGCTTCAAAAATGGCAAATAAACCTACGGGTCCGGCGCCTATAATGGCTATATCTGTAGAAATCATGTGTTAAATTTTATGCAAATTTACAAAATAAAATCTTAAACCATATTGCTTATTTAGATGTGTTCTAGACAAATTGAAATCATATTGACAAAGCAAGCCATTTTAATTTTAATACCTTTGTATCACAAAGATGAAAAAGAACATTTATTTTGCTTCTGATTTCCATTTAGGGGCGCCTAATTATGATGAAAGTCGTAAAAGAGAAGAACGGATTGTCGCATGGTTAAATTTTATTGAACCAAATGCGAGCGAACTTTTTTTAATGGGTGATGTTTTTGATTTTTGGTTTGAGTACAAAAAAGTTATTCCAAAAGGATTTATCAGACTGCAAGGTAAATTGGCTCAAATGACTGACGCAGGTATTAAAATCTATTTTTTTAAGGGTAACCACGATATGTGGGTGGATGATTATTTTACAAAAGAAATAGGAATGGAAATTATTAGTGATGAACTAATAATTGAGCGAAATGGCAAGAAGTTTTACTTACACCATGGAGATGGCCTAGGGCCGGGGGATGAAAAATATAAATTTCTGAGAAAAATATTTAGAAACCAACTTTGTCATTGGTTGTTTGGCATGCTACCACCTAGGATAGGTATGTCTATCGCAAACGGTTGGTCTGGAAGTAGCAGAATTGCCAGCGATAAAAAAGAAATTTTTTTAGGTGATGAAAACGAATGGCTAGCCATTTACGCTAAAGAAGAATTACAAAAGGAGCACTTCGATTATTTTATTTTCGGTCACCGACATTTGCCTTTAACTATTCAATTGAATGCGAATTCTCGCTATGTTAATATTGGAGAATGGATAAATTACAATTCTTACGGCGTTTTTGATGGGGAAGATTTGAGATTGGAGTATTACCCCAACCCCTAAAGGGACTTTTAGCCATCTTTATTCTTTGGTCTTTATTCTTTCTGCTTTTTTTCTGTATTTTTGCATGCTTTATTGCACTGGTTTTTGTTTGATAAACCTGATTGCAGTGAAAAACGTAGATTTTTCAGCGCATAGCGATGTTGAAAATTTACTTTGTAACGAAAAGCGGGACTGTCATTTTAGCTACAGTGGAGCACATTTTCAAAATAGATTAAGATTATGTTAGAAAAATTAGAGGCGATTAAATTGCGTTGGGAAGATGTAGAAGAGCAATTGAGTAATCCGGATACGATGCAAGACATGAAACGTTTTGCAGCTTTAAATAAAGAGTATAAAGACTTAGGCAAAATTGTAGATGAATATAAAATTTACAAGAATGTAATGAGTAATATAGATGCCAACAAGGAGATTTTAAGCACTGAAAAAGATGCTGAAATGCGTGAAATGGCAAAAGAAGAGTTGGATATGCTTTTGGAGCAACAAGATAAAATGGAAGTTGATATCCGTTTAATGTTGATTCCCAAAGATCCAGAAGATGCTAAAAATGCAGTTTTTGAGATTAGAGGCGGTACTGGTGGTGATGAAGCAGCTTTATTTGCAGGCGATTTATACCGCATGTATAGTAGATATTTTGATACTAAAGGCTGGAAAGTTGAAACTGTTGACGTAACAGAAGGTACCGCTGGTGGCTATAAAGAGGTAATTTTAAAGGTAAATGGTGATGATGTATATGGCCAGTTGAAATATGAATCTGGTGTACACCGTGTACAACGTGTTCCTGATACAGAAACACAAGGCCGTGTGCATACTTCGGCGGCTTCTGTTGCAGTTTTGCCAGAGGCGGAAGAGATTGATTTATACATTAATCCTGCGGATATAGAATTACATACTTCACGTTCTGGTGGTGCTGGTGGGCAGAATGTAAATAAGGTTGAAACAAAGGTGCAGTTAACGCACAAGCCTTCGGGTATTGTAGTGGTTTGTCAGCAAGATAGATCTCAATTGGGTAACCGTATTATAGCGATGGAGATGTTACGTAGTAAGTTATATGATATCGAATTACAGAAAAAGAACGGAGATATTGCTGCGAGAAGAAAAACAATGGTTTCTACAGGAGATCGTTCGGCTAAGATTAGAACTTACAACTATCCACAAGGAAGAGTTACAGACCACCGAATTGGTTTAACTTTATACAATCTTAATAACGTAATGGATGGCAGTGTACAGGAGTTAATTGATGCCTTACAGTTTGCCGAGAATGCGGAGAAGATGAAAGAGGGAGCTGTTGTTTAAACCCCTAACCCCTGAAGGGAAGTAAAAACTAAGGAACAAAGATTAAGGAACAAAGATTAAGGATTTGATGAGATAGATTTTGTGTCTGTATGTTAAGTACTTAGAATTATTTTTAAATATTTGTTGTAAAATAAATTAAAGACACTATATTTGCAATCCCGAAACGAAAGAAATTTTGTTTTTGAGGAAAACGGACCGGTAGTTCAGTTGGTTAGAATGCCGCCCTGTCACGGCGGAGGTCGCGGGTTCGAGTCCCGTCCGGTCCGCAATAAAACCCCTTAGTTATCACTTAGGGGTTTTTTGCATTTTATGGAACATTTAGTTTATATTGTTATGAATAGAAAGATGGCAGTTATTATAAAGGCTATACTTTAGGTCCTTTGCAACTTTGGCAACTGGTTTATATCGAAAAGCATTTGGAAAAGCGTTTTGCTTTAATTCTCACAAATCACTTAAAAAATATAGACACGCTTAAATAATTCAATTGATTGTATCTGATAAAAACATTATAAATATCGTTATTAAGTTATAATAGTGGTACTGTCACTGTCCAAACATGTGGTTGAGACGGGTTCAATTCCAGTCCGCAAAACCCCTCTTGAACCTCTTCAAAGTGGAATTTTATTTTATAAAGGTTATTTTTTTCATATTATTTTTAATTTAAAATTTTTCGCAAAAAAAAAACCGCCTTTAAATTAATTAAAGACGGTTAAAAGAAAAACAAATTTTTGATTTTTAATTTCCTCTATAAGTAGAGTAACCAAAAGGAGAAAGCGTAATTGGCACGTGATAATGACTTTCCTCTCCAATTTGAAATACTACCTCTATAAATGGATAGAATGTTTTGGTAGAAGTTAAACTAAAATATTTTTCAGTAAGGAATGTTAATCTATATATTCCTTTTTCAGCTTTACTCTTTTCTAAAAAATTTGTAATTCTTCCATTTTGATCAGTAATTTTTTGATCAATGTACTTCCATGCCCCCGTTTTGCTATTTAACAACGCTAGCTTAACAGGTACATTTGGTGCTGGCTTACCTGTAGATATATCTAGAATATGACTAGACAATAAATACTCTTTTGTTTGTGAATAAGCCATATTGGTTGTAATGGTCATTAATAAGATTAAAAGTAATTTTTTCATGGTTTTAATTTTTTGAGTTTTTAATTTTTAATAATTGTAAAACAGCATATTTAGCGATGTTGTCATCTCCTTCAGGACCGCCGCCACCTGCAATACCAATAGCACCAATTAGTTTGTCGCCATTAAATACAGGAACTCCTCCGCCTAATAAAAGTAATCCGCTAACTGTTGCAAGGTTTTCAGTATCTGGATTTGATTTCGCATTTCGACCTAAGATTAATGTAGCCGTTTTAGTGGACATAGAAGTATAAGCTTTTAAACGTGCGGCATCTGCGTTATGCGGGCCGGTGTTATTATCTCTATTGATCAATAAGATGTTTCCGCCAGCATCTACTACAGCGATAGCAACCTCTTTATTTAAAGTTTTAGCATAAGTTCTTGCGCTTTCTGCCAATATATTAGCAGCTTTTAATGTAAGCTGTTGATTGTTTACATATAAACTGTCATTGTTACCAATACTATGTTTTTCAATATGAGCTTGCTTAGCATCAACCGGTGTTGATAAAGCTATATTAAATAATAATGTTCCGACGGATAAAAAATATTTGTAACTTTTCATAAAACAAAGTTACATCGTCTCAAATTAACAAACGTTGACCTATGTCAATAAATTTAGAGTTTTGCTTTAATTCTGCTTAAAGTAGAAGGAGAAATCCCTAAATATGAAGCTGCCATTTTATTAGATACACGTAAAAGTACATTAGGTTGGTGATGAATTAACCACTTTACCTTTTCTAAGGCATCAAAACCTTGAAAACTGTAAATTCTTTTTTGTGCCATGATAAAGCCTAATTCTAATATTTCTTGATAGATACCTGCAAAAAATGGATACTTTTTAACAATTTTGAAGAAGTCAGTTCTATGAATTGCTAATAATTTAGAACTCTCAATGGCTTGAAGATATTCCATTGCAGGTTTTTGATCAATAAAACTTGGTAATGCTGTGCAAAAATTACCTTCAAAAGCAAAATACCTTGAAGACTCCTTTCCTTCTTTATTTGTAGTAAATAGTCTAAGTGCGCCCTTTTCTATAAAATAGTAATGATTGCAGGTTTCTTCTGGAGAAAGTAATATTTTGGTTCTTTTTGCTGTAACTGATTTAAAAAGCGAAATAATTTCTGCTACTGCTATTTCATTAGCGTTAGGTCTATCCTCTAGTTTTGCTTTTAATAACTTCTGCATTTCAGTTTACAAGATAAGATTTTGTCTGGATATTTAATCGCTTCTTAATTGTTAACTAATGAAAATACATAAATATATTTAATGATTAATATATAATATATAAATAAAAATATATGAATTAGAAAATAGAATTTTGCCAACGGAAATTTGAGATAAATTAGATTTAAAACCCATTCAATGAAATCTTCAACAGTCAGTTTAACTGCAAATAGCGAACAGAATACAAATGATACATTTGATAATTCACTCAAATCCGTAAGTATAATTTTATGGATTTTATTTTTAAGTAATTTTTGTTTTTTGTTTTTCAGCTATAGCAGTTTTCAAACTCAAATTAATGGTGTATTTCGTGTAAATGGTTTTACACTTTTAATGTGGACCGTTGTGAGTTTTTTTAGTGCTATTGTAAATAGTTATAGTAAAACTTATCTTAAAGGATTTAAATATCATTTGCGTTTTACTGGCTTAACATTAGGATTTACTTTTTCAGTAATGCTATTTGTTGCGAGTGAGCACATTGCATTACTATTATTCTCCTGGTTTTTAATGGGCATGTTTATGGCTCAACTTATTGGGGCAGATAAGGATTGGCCAGAGGCAAAAGCAGCGGCAAAATTTGCACAAAAATGGTTTGCATTTGGCACTTTAGCTTTGATAGCGGGAGTTTTAATTTTGGCTTTTAGTTGTAAACAATTTACGCTAAGTGGTATCATTTCAGAAGTTGCAAATGTAAATGCCAATATTTTATTGATCTCGACGATATTAATCATTTTAGCTGCATTAATACAATCTGCAATTTACCCCTTTCATCGGTGGTTATTATCTGCAATGACAGCACCTACACCAGCTTCGGCATTAATGCATGCAGGTTTTGTAAATGGATCAGGTATTTTACTAACACTATTCTCCACCCTTTTAATTAACTCCCAAACACTTAATGTCTTATTTATTATTGGAGGATTTACAGCAATTGCAGCTCAGTTTACTAAGCTGTTACAAACTAGTGTGAAGCAAAAGCTGGCCTGTTCTACTATTGCGCAAATGGGTTTTATGATTATGCAATGTGGTTTAGGCTTTTTCAATGCGGCAGTTGTGCATTTAATATTACATGGATTTTATAAAGCTTATTTATTTCTTTCTGCTGGAGAAAATATTGAAGCTACTGCACCAAATGACAAATTGAGTATACAAATTAAACCATTACAAATTATTGCAGTATTAGGTTATGGCGTAATTGGTGCGTATTTATTTACCAACTT
>JBBSRF010000102.1:0-8575 GCA_038243335.1 Sphingobacteriales bacterium | reverse complement strand
CAGCTCAAAATCAACCATTACTTCAAAAATTGGCTGATAAAGGCGTAAATGCAATTGCAATGGATGCAATTCCACGTATCTCACGTGCTCAAAAGATGGATGTTTTATCATCTATGGCAAATATTGCAGGCTATCGTTCGGTAATTGAAGCCTCTTTCTATTTTGGAAGATTTTTAAATGGACAAATTACTGCCGCTGGTAAAGTTGAACCTGCAAAAGTATTAGTAATTGGCGCTGGAGTTGCGGGTTTAGCTGCTATTGGCGCCGCTAATTCATTAGGTGCAATTGTTAGGGCATTTGATACCCGTAAAGAAGTTGCAGAGCAAATAGAATCAATGGGCGCTCAATTTTTAACGGTAGAAATTGAAGAAGATGGTGCAACATCATCTGGTTACTCAAAAGAAATGAGTAAAGAGTTTATAGAAGCCGAGATGAAATTATTTTTGGAACAAGCCAAAGAAGTGGATATCATCATCACGACGGCTCAAATTCCTGGCAGACCAGCGCCAAAATTGATCTTAGATTATCATGTGGATGCGATGAAGCCAGGGTCTGTAATTGTAGATTTAGCAGCATCAACTGGTGGAAATTGTGCGTATACTAAAAATGGAGAAATATTTACAACAGCCAATGGAGTTACCATTCTTGGTAAATTAAGTCAATTGCCAAGTCAAGCGTCTCAATTATATGGCAATAACTTATGTCATTTGTTAGATGATATGGGTAAAGCTGAGAATTGGAAAATTGACATGGAAGATGCCGTTGTTTCTAGGGCAATGGTAACTTATGATGGCAAAATAAATTGGCCACCTGCACCACTTCCGGTAAGTCCGACAGCGGGTGGATCTGCTAAAAAAGTTGTAGCACCTACAGCAGAAGAGATTAAAATGAAAGATACAGCTAAATCTAAAAGTGCCGCACTCTCTATGTTTATTCGTTTGGCGGTAGTTGGCGGTTTATTAGTTTTGGTTGGTAATTATGCCCCAAAAGAGTTTATTCAGCATTTCACCGTATTTGTGTTAGCGGTTTTTGTAGGTTGGCAATTGATTTCAAATGTATCTCATTCCTTACACACTCCACTAATGGCTGTTACGAATGCGATTAGTGGAATTATTGTAATTGGTGGCTTATTACAAACTACTTCAGAAATTACTAATCCGATGACCATATTGGCATTTATAGCGATTTTAGTTGCCACAATTAACATTGTTGGTGGTTTTGTAGTAACGCATCGCATGTTAAATATGTTTAAAAAATAAAAGAAGCATCAGCTTCAATTACACAAAATATTAAGGTTAGAAAAGAGTTAAAAAGAGATTATGACCATTGGAATTCAAACAGCAGCATATTTATTTGCATCCATCCTGTTTATATTAAGTTTAGGAGGATTATCCTCACAAGAATCAGCGAAACGCGGCGTATTATATGGCATAGTCGGTATGTTTATCGCAATTATTGCTACTGTTTTAGGGGCAGATATTGAAGGTCAGATTTATATTATTTTGGCAATTGCCATTGCTTCAGTTATCGGTTTAATGTTTGCTCGCAAAGTAGAAATGACAGCGATGCCTCAGCTAGTTGCCATCTTGCATAGTTTTGTTGGCTTGGCCGCAGTATTGGTAGGCTTCGGTTCTTATTTAGATCCAGAAACCCATGCTTTACAAGGCGCAGCACATACCATTCATTTAACAGAGGTTTTTATTGGGGTGTTTATTGGAGCCATTACTTTTACAGGGTCAATTATTGCATGGGGAAAGTTAGAAGGTAATATTCGGAGTAAAGCTTTGCAATATCCCGGTAGGCATGTCGTTAATATTGTTCTATTAGTTGTTACGGTTATTCTCGGTGTTTTGTTTGCACAGCAAGATGGAACAGGAGGCATGGTTTACTTAATGATCATGACTGCAATTGCTTGTTTTATTGGCGTAATGTTAGTAATGGCCATTGGTGGAGGAGATATGCCAGTAGTAGTTTCAATGTTAAACTCTTATTCTGGTTGGGCAGCTTCTGCAGCAGGTTTTATGTTAGGTAATGATTTGCTAATCGTTACTGGTGCGTTAGTGGGTAGTTCGGGTGCTATTTTATCTATACACATGTGCAAAGCGATGAACCGTTCCTTCTTCTCGGTAATTTTAGGTGGATTTGGTAATGTGAAATCAAATGGAGAAGCCAAAAAAATTGAAGGTGAAGTAACAGCTGTTAATCATGAAGAGGTTGCAGATTTACTAAAAGAAGCAAAAACAATAGTGATTGTTCCGGGTTACGGAATGGCAGTCGCAAAAGCGCAATATCCAATTTATGATATGGTGCAAACGTTGCAAAAAATGGGCAAAAAAGTGCGTTTTGCCATCCATCCTGTAGCAGGACGTTTACCAGGTCACATGAATGTATTGTTAGCAGAAGCCAATGTTCCATATGATATTGTAATGGAAATGGATGAGATTAACGAGGATTTACCAAGTACAGATGTGGTCATGGTGATTGGTGCCAATGATGTAGTTAACCCAAGTGCACAAGATGATCCAACAAGTTCTATTTATGGTATGCCTGTAATAGAGGCTTGGAAAGCAGAGAAAGTGATCATCATGAAACGTTCCATGTCTGCAGGTTACTCTGGAGAAGATAATCCATTGTTTTACAAAACCAACTCAGAAATGTTGTATGGTGATGCAAAGGCTAGTGTAGAGAAAATATTAAGTTTTTTGAAAGGATAGGGATTTGAGATTAACTCAAATATGATTTAATTTATTCTTTTTCTTGAATGAAACTTAGTCAATCAAAACGCTACAATTTAGTTTGCCAAAAATCGGCCTTTTTCGATGCGGAATGCAATGATTAGCCTATGTAAAAACTATTTAGCAATCAAGTAAATTAAACAAAACAGCAGGTTAATTTATATTATTTTCGGTTTGTCTGGTTAGCACCATCTCGTATAGCTAATTGAAGTGTGTCGAGATTAATATCTTTTAAACTTTTGAATTTAATGCAATAACCTGTCACACTTGCCTTGCCTATAGTTGTTCCATAAGTTTGTGGTAAATACTTTTTATTTTCAAGTCCCATAATATACGCGGAGATACCTGTTGTGTTGCCACTTATTCCAATTTGATAAAATTCTTTCGTGGTTCCGTCTTTATAGTATTTGGTTAATTGTCCATAACCGATATTAGGGTTGGTAATTACTTTGCCTGATTCATCTTTGCCGTCCAAAAACCATAATTTACATTGAGGTAAAATTTCAAGAATTTGTTGATGCAGAGCTTGCATTTCAGAACTTTTAGGTTCACCTAGGCTTTCAATGTATGCTTTTATTTTTTCTTGTATAATCATTTCATTCATAATTTATCTAATTCTATTCATAAAATAGGTTATGAATAGAATTATAATACATCAAGTTTTATGGTGTTACAACTTTTTACGTCCTGTAAAATGCGCCATTGTTTTATAAATTCCGAGAACATCACCTGCAAACCAATCAAAAACATTGATTGACATTATTGCCTGACCCAAACGTGTAAACCTATAGATATATCCTGGAATAGTTAACATTTTTTTATTTTGCTCATTAGCCGTAATAATGGTAAGTGCAGCGGCTTCAGGCTCCAAAATAGCAATCTTAGATTTTACACCGTCAAACATTCCTGTGTTAATGTAATATGGTAATATCGTGGTCACATTTACCTGTTTATCTAGTTGTTTCATCTCCAGTCGCAGACTATCAGACCAACCAATTAGTGACCATTTACTTGCTGCGTAAACAGACATTTTAGGATTTGAAACTAGTCCGCCCGAAGAAGCAATATTGCAAATGTGACCTGAGTTTTGAGCTAACATGTCATTAAGAAATGCCTTTGTGATATACATTGGTGCATTTGCATTGATTTCCATTGTTTTAGAAATTTCTGAAAAAGAGTGATCGTTAAAATATTTACCAACAATTATACCTGCATTATTAATGAGTACATCAACTACGCCTATTTCCTGTTTTAATTTAGCGGCCGTTTCTTGTATTTGATCAATATTTGCTACATCTACATTGAAACCGGAAACATTTCCCAGTTTCGAAAATTCGGTTACTGTTTCATTAATTTTTTCTTGATCAATATCCCAAATAATAACTTTGGCTTTTCGCTCTAGCATTAAACGAACCATTATTTTACCAATGCCAGATGCTCCGCCAGTAATTAAAACTATTTTATTTTCTAATTTTTTCATCCGTTTATTTTTGGTTGTGATTAAATTTTCAATCAATGCAACGCTAAACTATCATCTTAGCATCAAGCATTGCTGAAAGAACCTCTGTAGAACAGCTACTCACTAAATTAAACAATAACTAAGACTTATCTTTTTATTAATGCGGTAACCTTATGAGCAACTGCTTTTGCTGCTATAATTGCGCCTTCCATATATCCACTATGTAAGTTACTAGTTTCTGTTCCAGTAAAGAAAAGTTTGTTATTCATATAGCTTTCTTTAAATACAGCATCTCCATTATTGAAGTGTGGTGGAAGTAAAGTATCATGATCGGGTTGAATATATTGATCATTCCAAATTTTATCTTGATAACTGACGAGGTCTGCTGCCTCGTTGCCAAAATAGTTTTTCAATTGTGTGATAACTTTTTCTTTTCGCTCTTCAAAAGTATAACGAAGGGCAGATGCTGATAGAAAACCTTTTAATGCAAATTTTGTCTCCTCAACATTACTATGGTCGTATAGCTCTGTTGCTAATCCTGTTTGACTAAAAACACTTCCTGAAAAACCGTTTTCTTTCCAAAATGGTTTTTTATATTCAACAGCATATTTTATTGATCCAGTCATCCAAGTTTGTGTGTCAATCATGATGTGCTTTAAGGATTGTGGCAAATCAGGAGAAAATTGAATTTTATTGACGATTAACTTTGGTGGTATAGCAATGATAAGCCGTTTGCAACAAAATGTATTTTGCAAGCTATCCGTAATCAGTATGTTTTGGCCTTGATCTGTAATTTTGGCTATTGCCGTATTTAAAACAATATTAGCCATCCCAATACTATTTTTTAATATTTCTATTAGACTGTTAGTTCCTCCTTGTATTCTGTAAGCAGAATGCGTTTGAGGAGGGACCATATATTGTTGAGGTTTTTCATCTTCTTCAGTTTCATAAAATGAAATACCAGCATTGTATTGCTCAAAATACCCGATATTAATTTCTGATAAAAATTGAATTAATTGATGATGTTCTTTGCTAAACCAAGTAGCACCCATTTCCATAGGTGTATTTTGGAGGCCATAAATAGTTTCTATACGACCACCAATGCGATTTTGTGCTTCTAAGATTTTGAAACTGATATTTTTCTTTTTCAGTTCAAAAGCTGTTGTAAGTCCAGATAAACCTCCACCAATAATAATTATTTCTTCCATTTTTAGTTTCTTAGCTTTTGCTAGAAATAGCTAGTCTTCAATATAAATTGGTAGTTCTGCTTTTGCTATCAATTCTCCAATTGGTTCTGCAAATAAACCTTTACTAGTTAAAATAGATTCAACTTTGTGTGCAGCATCTTTTCTAACTGCAATTAACAACCCACCACTTGTTTGTGGATCGCATAAAATATGTATTTGCTTTTCATTGGTAAGATTTAGTTTGTGACCATAGCTATCCCAGTTTCTTATGGTGCCGCCGGGTACACATTTTTGATCAAGATAACCATGTACTTCTTTAAAAATTGGCACTTTATTGTAATTAATTATAGCTGATACATTACTTCCTTCACACACTTCTAACAAATGGCCTAACAATCCAAATCCTGTTACATCTGTTAAAGCAGTAACTTCTTCAATTTCAGAAAGTGCTAATCCAACATCATTTAAAATAACCATTGAATTTGATGCAATGTGTTGATCTGCTACTGTTAAAACACCTTTCTTTTGTGCGGTTGCTAAAATACCGACGCCCAAAGGTTTGGTTAAATAAAGTATACATCCAGGTTCTGCACCGTCATTGCGTTTTAAATTGGCAATTACTACAGCGCCTGTAACTGCAAGCCCAAAAATTGGTTCTTTATTATCTATACTATGCCCACCCGCTAGTATAATTCCAGCATCTGCGCATGCTTTTCTACCTCCTTCCATCACTTTAGCTGCAATTTCAGGCGCTATTTTATCAATAGGCCAACCTAATATTGCAATGGCAATTAACGGCTTTCCACCCATGGCATATACATCGCTTATCGCATTAGTTGCTGCAATTCTTCCAAAAGTAAAAGGATCATCTACAATGGGTAAGAAAAAATCTGTGGTACTAATCACTCCAATTCCATTTCCCATGTCATATACAGCGGCATCATCTCTTGTATCGTTACCTACTAATAATCGCTTGTCTTCAGTTTTTGGCAAGCTAGATTCTAATATGGTGGTTAATACTTTAGGCGATATTTTACAGCCACAACCAGCACCGTGGCTAAAACTAGTTAATTTTATATTTTCATCCATTTTTCTATTTCATTAAATTGAGTAAAAAGCCTGCGTTCTCTTCAGGGTTTATGGTAGGGATATCAAAGGTTAGTATGGAAGATTGCTCACGTTTCTGTAAACCGTTTAAATAGCATTTATCGTAATATAACAGGGTAAGCGCAACTACTTCATGGTAATCTTTTTTCTCCAGCGCAGCTAAAGCAAATTTAGCCTTATCGTAACCAAGTCTTTTAGTTATTCTACCAATTGCGTTTGCTAATTCATTGGGATTTAAATCTGCATAAGTAGCCACAAGATGCTTTATCCTTTCTGCAAAAGGAATATTTAAAAAATAAACAGGTAAAGTCCTCATTTTAAAATAAAAAGCATTCGGAATTGCTACTTTCCCTATTGCTTTACTTTCATCCTCCACCCATATTGGTAATTTTGCGTTTAAACCTTTTAAGGATAGGAATAAATTATTTTCAAATTGCTCAGATGTAGGCTGCGGTGGAAGATCAATTCCCCCAAAAGCAGATCCTCTGTGGTTAGCCAATTTTTCTAAATCTATAACTTGTTGCCCATTTTTTTTTAAAGCATGTAGAATTTCTGTTTTACCAGTACCCGTGTAGCCGCTTAAAATTTTAAGGTTAAATGGTTGTTCGAAAAATTGTAGCACATAATTTCTAAATGCTTTATATCCCTTTTCAATCACATAAACCTTTTCAAAACCATTTGCAAGTAAATGATCGGCGAAGGCATTACTTCTCATACCACCACGCCAGCAATGCACTATAACCTCTTTTGTAGGCGCTATTTCAATTGATTTAATCACGAACTCTCTTAATTTAGGTTTCACAAATTCATAGCCTAAGGCAATCGCTTTTTCTTTTGATTCTCGCTTGTAGGCCGTGCCGACTATAGCACGCTCTGCATCTGTAAATAAATCTACTAAATGTGCATTTGGGATGTGGCCTTGTGCAAATTCTCCTGGTGACCTTACATCAATTATTGGTATATGCGCTAAATTGTGATAGTAGAAGGATATGGAAATGATTTGTTTCTTCACAATTTTTAAATATTTATTAAAGGTAAAGTTATGGTGTTAACAATACATTTTAATTAACGGATTAGGCTCAATTTTTACAATTACCTTATTGATAATCGTTGATAGAACTAATTTGAGCGCTAACTTATGTTTATAAACAAGCAGATTAACACAATGGTTATACGAATAAAAAGGAAGTTGAAATTTGTAGCGTGCTTCAATTAACAAATTGATGAGCTCAATTGCTTATGGCCCTAAACTCTTCTTTGCTAAAAGCGAGTACGAGAGACTTTTTTGGCGCTAGCATAATTCTTTTTATTAATTCTATCTAGTATAACTTTAATTCTTATTTTGATAAAATAAGACAGAAATGATAATGAAACCAATACCTGTAAGTGTTGGCGGCAGTATTTTAGCTGAAATACCAAGAATGATCATGGCAACTGCACTGATGAGTAAAATGATTAATAGGATATTTTTCATGATTTAATTCAGTTTAATGGTTAAAATGAGAGGTATGACAGTTTGAAAATTTGTGCATAAATGGCGCTGCTTAATGAATCATTTTCAGTTTGGACAGACTAATATTAATAGCCTGTATTTTAAACACTATCAGCTATCCTTGCATTAATCTATTGTTATAAGCACTAAGATTTCAATTCTTCATATTTTCAATTTCATTTTGTATAAATTGTATTTTGGTCATTAATTTCTAATAAGAAGTCAGCAATTTTTTGTGTCTCTATACTTGAAAAAGTTCGCTTAAAATAGTTTACATAACCAAGAAGCTCATTTATAGTCAAAATTTTTACAAATTGAAATTCTTCTTTGGGTTTTATATTAATCAAAACAATGAGGTTTCTAATTGATATTTTCTTGTCACCCCAATGATGGTTATCTAAATTAAGATGAAAATGGCTCATTTCATTATTAAGCAATTTAAATAATACAAAGCTGTTTCTCTTGATTTGCTGTACTGGTGAACGCAAGTTTAAATTTTCTAGTGATTTTTTACTCCAGTTTTTCGTCTCAATCAAGAATATACCTGATGGTGTTACAAGTAAATGGTCAATTTGAATTGATTTTTTGTAATCTT
>JBBSRF010000101.1:0-8584 GCA_038243335.1 Sphingobacteriales bacterium | reverse complement strand
TGTACACCGCTGCTATCCAAAACTTGCTTGGCATCGCGGATTCGTAAAAAACCCGCAGCTTGCTCAAAAGCTTTGTCACCTAAACGAGGTACATTTTTTAAACTCTCTCTATTCTTAAAAGCACCGTTTGTATTTCTATAATTTATTATATTCTGAGCTAAAGTACTCCCCAAACCAGAAACATAAGCAAGTACTTGTTTCGATGCCGTATTTAACTCTACACCAACTGCATTTACGCAACTGATTACGGTATCATCTAAACTTTGTTGCAATTTATTTTGATCAACATCGTGTTGATATTGCCCAACACCGATAGATTTTGGGTTAATTTTAACCAATTCTGCCAATGGATCCATTAATCTACGCCCAATTGAGACCGCCCCACGAACGGTAATGTCCTGTGTAGGGAATTCTTCTCTTGCCAAAGGCGATGCAGAATAAATTGATGCACCACTTTCGTTAACCATTACCACCAAAACTTCTGCAATATTTAAGTTTCGAACAAAAGTTTCGGTCTCTCTTCCTGCTGTTCCATTGCCAATTGCAATAGCTTCAATATGGTGTTTTTCGCAAAGCTGAGTCAATTGCAAAGCAGCATCATTTACATTTCCTTGTCCGGTATGTGGATAAATTGTGGTGTTGACCAATAACTGACCTTGTTTATCTAAGCAAACCACTTTACAGCCAGTTCTAAAACCTGGGTCTATGGCTAAAACATTTTTTTGTCCCATTGGTGCTGCCAACAATAATTGACGAGCATTTTCTGCAAAAACTTTTATCGCTACTTCGTCAGCTTTCTGTTTAATTGTCGCTCTTAATTCGGTTTCCATTGCTGGACGAAGTAATCGTTTATAACCATCTGTTAAAGCCAATTTAACTTGGTTGGCACTGTCATTTCTTGCCGTTATAAATTGGTTTTCTAATAATTCTATAGCTGGTTCATCTGGTGGAATTACATTTAACTTTAAAAATCCCTCTTGCTCGCCTCGCAACATGGCTAGTACGCGATGAGAAGGAGCAGATTTAGCACTTTCTTCCCATTCAAAATAATCTTTATATTTAATTCCAACTTCTTCTTTCCCTTTTATCAAAACTGTTTTATACTTTGCTTTTTGTATAAAATGATTTCTCATTTTTGTTCTAGCATCAGTATTTTCACTTATAATTTCGGCAATAATATCTCTAGCTCCGGCTAACGCCTCTTCCTGATTGGCAACACCTTTTTTATCGCTAATATAAGCAGCAGCTACTTGTTCTGGATCTATTCCGCTTTGCGATAAAATACGCAATGCCAATGGCTCTAAACCTTTTTCTTTTGCAACAGACGCTCTCGTTTTACGTTTTGGTTTATAAGGCAGGTAGATGTCTTCTAAAGCAGCTATTGTAGACGATAAATGTATTTTTCGCTCCAATTCTGGTCTTAGTTTATCCAACTCCATAAGCGATTTTAAAATAGCTTCACGGCGTTTATCTAACTCCCGTAATTGTTGCGCCAAATCTCTTATTGCAGCAACTTGCACTTCGTCTAAACTGCCAGTTACTTCCTTACGATAACGAGAAATAAAGGGTACAGTAGCGCCCTCATCCAATAAAGATAGTGTTGCAATAACTTGTTTTTCTGAGATGTTTAATTGGCTTGCAATCGTCTTAAAATTTTTATTCATATTTATTTTTAGAGGTTGCTAATTTAAGAAGGATTTAGCAAAATATACGATGTAGTTAACCCTAACGTTTAACTCAAAAATCCCCTAAGCAAACTTAGAGGATTTGTATTTATGAATGAGATTCTTCGCAATGATCAGATCCGATAGCTATCGGATGACAAGACAAAATTATTTATTAACATACATTACTTCTTTAACAGCTTTAACTACTTTCTCTGCGTTAGGCAAACTAGCAGCAATAAGTGTTGGTGCATATGGAAGTGGAACATCTGCACAAGTAATACGTAAAATTGGTGCATCTAAATGATCAAATGCATTTTTCTGAACATTAAACGTAATCTCTGAAGAAATAGATGCCAATGGCCAAGTTTCTTCAACAATTACTAAACGATTAGTTTTTTTAACAGATGTAATAATTGTTGCATAATCAATAGGACGAACAGTTAATAAATCTATTATCTCTACATTAATTCCCTCTTTAGTTAATTCCTCAACAGCTGGGTTAACAACACGAGTTAACATTTTTCCAAAAGTTACAATCGTTACATCTTTACCCTCCTTAACTACTTGCGCTTTACCAATTTCTAAAGTGTATTCTCCTTCTGGCACCTCGCCTTTATCGCCATACATTACTTCAGATTCCATAAAAATAATTGGATCTGGATCATTAATAGCTGCTTTTAATAAACCTTTTGCGTTATATGGCGTTGAGGGTATTACTACTTTTAATCCTGGACAGTTTGCAAACCAATTCTCAAAATTCTGAGAGTGTTGAGCCCCCAATTGACCCGCATTACCAGTTGGGCCACGAAAAACAATTGGCACAGAAAACTGACCACCACTCATGGAAAGAATTTTTGCTGCAGCATTAATAATTTGATCAATTGCTACTAATGAAAAGTTGAAAGTCATGAATTCTATAATAGGAACTAAGCCGTTCATTGCTGCACCAATACCAATACCTGCAAAACCTAATTCAGCAATTGGAGTATCAATAATACGTTTGTCTCCAAACTCATCTAACATACCCTGACTTACTTTATATGCACCATTGTATTCAGCAACTTCTTCGCCCATTAAAAAAATGTTCTCGTTCTTGCGCATTTCTTCGCTTAATGCTTCGCGTAGCGCTTCTCTAAATTGAATCTCTCTCATTGTTTATTCAAAAATTATTAAGGCAAATATAAGTAATGTTAAGTAATTTTAAAGTTAGATTTGCTTTCCGTGTACAATTATTTTGTGACAATAGTATTGTTCTTTAATATGCATATTAGCTATTGCATTATTAACAATTAAAATGTTCGATAATAAGTTTCAATCTAATGGTAAAAACTGTTACATATTAAAAAGTATTCTTTTAATTTATATTTTGATGTAGAATTATGCAGATTTTTCTTTTAAATAATATGCAGAATCTATCTCTTGTTCTTTAAAAATCATTGATTTTTCTATTAGCTTATCAAAAACATAATTATTACGAAGTAAGATTTTTAAAGAGTTGTAGTTTTGAGGGTCTACTATAGCTTCAATAACTTTAAGTCCGATTTGTTCAAATCCGTAATTTTCAATTTCTAATATAGCTTCATTTATATAACCCTTTCCCCAATAATTTGGATGAAGCATGTAACCAATTTCTGCTTTATATTCCTCAGGATAAAAATTAACATAACCCATTATACCAAAAATTTCTGTAGGATTTTCAATATTACAAATTGCCCAATTAATAGATTTTCCTTCATTAATACCACTTGTCAACATCTCTATTAATCCAAAAGCATCTTCAATCGTTTTAGCTTTAGGACGCGGTATAAAACGCATTGCCTCTTCATTACCCCTTATCTTCATTACACTTGCCGCATCAGTTGGCATAACTTGCCTCAAAACAAGTCTTTCTGTTTTAAATACAGGAAATGGAGTAAAATTTAAGTTTAACATAATTAAAGATATTAAATTGTTGTCATTGCTAGGCAAAAAGCAATCTCCTTTTTACAACTCGCTTTAAGATTGCTTCGTGCCTCGCAATGACGATTGGCGATATTTTTTCGGCTTTCTACTTATTTTCCGAATAAAGTCGTATAAATTGAATATGTGTAATTTCCTGGATTTTTACTCACTTTAAAAGGGATGGTATAATCAAAAAGCTCTTTCAATTTTTCTCTCATTGCAATTAAAAAGACTTGCTTTTCAGTAGCTAAAAATTCATTTTTAAGCAATCCTCCTTTGCCAGTAAAATTGACGACTTTATCACTCATTGTTTTAACAACATATAAGTTTGGTTCTACATTTTCATTTTTTGAAATTTGTTCATAGACATGGGTATAAAATAATGTTTGTATCAATGCTTTATTTATGTTAGCGCCATCCGTATCAAAACAATCATCAATTGATGAATATTTCAATTTGTCACTTCCACTTTTATAGTCTACAATTCTGTAAACGCCATCTTTTAAATCAACTCTATCAATAATTCCAAATAATTTAATTTGTTGCTCCTTGCCATTTGCTTCAAAATTAAAAGCAACATTTCCTTTTTGCTCTAAACCAATTAAAGTAAATGGAGCATTCGATATATCTTGTTCTAATATAATATCAATGTATTTTTGTACAATCGCAAATACAACCTTTTGCATTCCATTTAACTTTAATGTACTTGCAAGTGCCGTTACGTTTACATAACGTTGCTCCTTATATTCTCCATCTTTTTTGCCATACAGCGTGTCAGCAAAACCCTCTATAATCAATTGATCAATAGCAACACGCTTAATTTCAATTCTTTCAGCCGTTATTTCTGGGCTTTCTATGCGCAATTGCTCATAAAATTGTTCCATTGCATAATGCAAAATTAACCCTAGTTTGTAAGCCTCAACCGTTTCTTCAATCTCTTTAGGCTCTTCAATGCCAGCAATATATTTATAGAAAAAGTCGATCGGATTTGAGATATAGGTAGTTAAAGCAGATGCAGAAAGAAATTTTTGACCTGATAAATATCTATTTAAAATTGCCTGAACCTTTTCGGACTTTACAATTACTTCCTCTCTTTTTAATTCCGTTTTAATAGGCAATTGTAATTCTTTATGGTGGAAATTAAATCCACTTTCGTATTCTAATTGCTTGATAAATCGAGATGGCTCTCCACTATTACTTTCGTCGGTTAAGCTATTATAGACAAAATCTATATTCTTTGCTCTTTGTATCAATCTGTAAAACATGTAGGCAGAAATCGCATCTTGGTTTTCTAAAACTGGCAAACCATAAGCTCTTCTTAAACTATCAGGGATAAATGTTGTACCAGTTGATGCTTGCGGAACAATGCCTTCATTCAAGCCCAAAACAATCACACGGTCAAAATTTAGATTTCTACTCTCTAATAATCCCATAATTTGTATTCCGCTTAGCGGATCACCTTCTAAAGGCACGGCAACCGCCGAAAGCGATTTCTGAATAAGGGAAAGCAAAAAACTGAGTTCAATTTCTTTGCTATATTTGGCAATATGCTGTTGTAAAGTATCTTGTAATCGATTGAGTTCTTGAATGGTTTTGCCAAACAATTCTGCATCAATTTTTTTCAATTTTTTTGAGGCTAACTCACGCTGCAAAACATAATCTAAAACTTCAATTAATGTTTTTACCGCATCGCGGGATGAATTGATTGGCTCAAAAAACAAAGCAAATAAACCACCTTGTCGGATTAAACGCTGATAAGGAATTTCAATTAACTGTTCTTTAATTAATGCATCTAAAATTTTAGGCCGCATCACTTCGCCAATTCCTGTTAAAGGATGTGATAAAAATGCTTCGGCGGTTTGGTGTTGTATAGTTTTTTTAACGCTTAATTGACTTTGTACGGTTAACCATAAGTCGGCTAATCCATATAAGGAAGAATTGACTAAACCAAAACCCATGGTCATATTTACATTAATTTTCTTGTCTCTAACAGTTGATGGAATAGTTTGCATGACAGGAATAAGCAAACTTTCGTCAGCCAAAATAATAGCTGTAGATTGAACTGACTGATCATTTAAAATAAGCTCTTTTTCTTTATGTAGAAGTTCATTTACAATTTTTGCCTGTGCTGTTTGCCCTTGCACTTTGTAAACATTTACATCACGTTGTGAAGATTTGATAAGACTTAATTCATTTGAAAGCTGATTAACCAAACCAATTTTTAGGTTTCTACGCAAAAACAAACCTGCCTCTTGTATTTCATCTGCTAAATAATAGCTATCTGTATCGAAATAAAAGATGGCTTTACCTTCTTCTTGCCAACGTTTAAATGCTTTTGCTTCAGCTTTGCTTAAGGCATTGAAACCAATAAACACTAATTTGTTTCCAGTATATTTTGAAGTGAAATCTATTTCATTTGTACCATCGGCGATATTTTTGTACAATCTAGCCATTGTGGTAAAACCATTTGCTTTTAATTGCGCATGAAAATCATGATACAAAACTGGCATTCGGTGCCACATTTTAATAAAGAGTTCTTGTTGTTTTTTATATTTTCCTTCCGAATAAGACTGCCAAAATTGAGATAAAAAATCTTTTTGCTCTATTGTTAAAAAATCAAATTGTTGGTTTATAATGGCAATATCTTCAAGTTCTGTAAAGAGTTTGTCGGAATCAACCAAATCATTATCAATCTGATTGAAATCGCCTAGAATAATGCGAGCTATGTTATGAAACTTAGCGATTGATGGTGTTTTTTCTATGCCTTCCTTTTTTAATAAGGAAATATAGCAATCATAAAGTGTAAAAAATTGCGTGTAATGATCTGCTATTTTTAAATTGGTTGCTTCAGCAAAAAACTCCTGAATAGTAAAAAATTCTGGACTCCAAAAAGGCTTTTGATAAATATCTGCAAGGTATTTTTGCAAATAAGATGCTGGTCGTTTATTGTTAAAAACAACAGCACAATCCTGCAAGTTCTGACCGAACTTGGCAACTAAATCTTCGGCAACTTCTTTTAAAAATGGATTCATATATTTTTTTGGTATCGTCATCCTGAATTGTTCAGTTGCTCTTATTGATTTTTGACTTCAAAAGAGCTCGCTGTTTATTTCAGGATCTGTTAAAAAGATGCTGAAATAAATTGAGCAAGACGAGTTTAAACTAAACAGCTTTTAATTTTCCTAAACTTGCATAAAACAAATATGGTTTCACATTTTCATAGCCCATCGCTTCTATTAGGTTTTTATAATTTACAATTTGTGCTACATGGTTTTGGCTTTCTTCTGCCGTAAATTTGTAATCAATAATGGAAACTTGTTTGCCATTTATCACCAATTTATCTGGTCTATAAGTTTTTCCATCTATACCAATAATAGATTTTTCGTTTAACTGATTTGCATTTTGACTTAGCAACGCATTCAATTCTGGATGCGCCAGAACCTCTGTTACTTGTTTAATGTAATTCTCTTTTTCTTCCTCACTTATCAAACCTTCTAAAATTATTTTTTCTACTTCATTTTCAATTTCATCAACTCTGTTTACCTCTGCTAAGATTAAATGCAGGTTGCTGCCTCTTTTACCAGATTTGGTTATATTATCAATATATTTTTGAGGTCTATTTTCGGTACTTTCATAAACTTCTTCTAAACGATTTGTAGTTGGATAGCTATTAAGATTTAAAGCATCGAAACTTTTAAGTTCGTCACCTTTATCAGAAAAGCTACCAATTTGAATCTCATCTGAATGTTCAAAATCATCTGAGAATGCACTTAATACAGCATCTCCAACATGAGTTATAGTTTTTGTTTTCTTACTTGGAAAGGAGATGTAAATGTAATCTTTTGCTCTTGTAGTTGCTACGTATAGACTATTAAGTGCATCCATATAATTCATCAAAAGCTCTTCTAAGTAATATTTGGTTATACTAGAACCTTTTAATTTACTCGAAAATTGTAGCGGTATACTTTGTAAATCTGTATAGGGCGTTCCTTCCATTGGCACCCAAAAAGCTTTATTAGGCATTCCACCTAAAGGCCAATCGCAAAAAGGAATAAGTACAGCTCTAAAAGCTAAACCTTTAGATTTATGAATGGTCATAACTTGAATGGCATTCGCCGTTTCTGGCGATGGTAAATTCTTACTCTGACCTTCATCTTCCCACCATTTCAAAAATGATGATATACCTTTTTCACCTTGTCGGGATGATTTGTTGGTTAAATCTCTAAAAGCCAAAAGGTAGGGTAAAAATGGATTGATATTATTTTTCTGATAATCATCTAAACCAAATGCAGAGATTATGTTTTCTATTAATTCAGATACAGGTAAATTCATCCAAATCTTATGGTTTGTACAGAAACTAACAGGTAAAACATGTGCTAAATTTTCAATTGACGTTTCTTTTAATGCAAAATAATCATCACCATTAATTGACTTTTCGTGTATTTGCGCATACAATGCAATGCAATTTGCTTTATACAAAGCAGAGTTAGAAGGACTAACAATTAGCATTTTCAGCACATTAACGATCAGTTTTATAGCTGTGCTGCTGGCAATTTTTAAAGCTTCGCCTGATATTACATCAAAACCAGCTTCCATTAATGCATTTACCGCTTCTGTCGCCTCTTTATTTGAACGCACTAAAACTCCAATTTCCCTTTGCTGATAGTCTTTTTCATTCAATAAAATTCGCACTTCTTTCAGCATCTCAAGTAGTAATGCTTCTTTTTTGTTTTCAGGCTCACCTCCTGAAGCTATATCATCGTTTGTAGTATTCTGCTTTTCAAAACCAACTTTTTTAATTTTAATTAAACCGCCTTTTATTGTATTTTGATGATTTTTTTGAGCTACCTTTTTATAAATATTAGTAATAATTGTTCCATATTGATTTTTTTGATCATTCCAAAAGTTATTCAATTCTGCATCATCAGTAGGAATTTCTCCATTAATTTTTTCTTGTAACTGAGTTGCTATCTTTT
>JBBSRF010000100.1:0-8585 GCA_038243335.1 Sphingobacteriales bacterium | reverse complement strand
TGTGATGTGCTGGTTCATTTCCATGTACATAACCACCAATTATACCTTCGCGAGTAATGTCTTCTGTATGTGCAAAAAATTCATCAGGTAAATGCATGGTAAATAAAGTATCTAAACGCATGGCAAACTTCTTTTTGCCACCCATTATTTCCATTAAACCAGCTGGATCTTGAGGCACGAAGAAACTATAATTCCAACTATTTCCTTCAATAAATCCTTGTCCTTCTGTATCCATTGGATCGAATTTCTTTTTAAAAGTTCCATCAGCCATTTTTGGGCGCATAAAACCAATAGATTTATCGTAGTTATTTTTCCAATTGTTAGAACGCTTGATAAACTCCGCGTAAACATCATTACGATTTAATTTTTTAGCCAATTGTGCAATTGCCCAATCATCATAAGCATACTCTAAAGTATTAGATACCGATACTCCACTGCGTTCTGCAGGAATATATCCTAAATCCATATATTCACCAATTCCTTCATAATTTCGTTTTTTTGCAGTTGCAATACAAGCATCTAATGCAGCATTAGCATCTCCAGTATAAACACCTTTTACAACAGCATCTGCAATTACAGAAACACTATGATAACCACTCATACACCAATTGTCATTTGCATAATGCGACCAAATTGGCAACATTTGTAAGCTGCTTTGTTCGTAATGCGCCATCATAGATTTTACCATATCGTTATTTCTACTGGGCTGCATGATATTAAAAAATGGATGCAATGCTCTATAAGTATCCCATAAAGAGAAAGTAGTATAATTGGTAAAACCATTTGCAGTGTGTGTATTTTGATCTAAACCCTTGTATTGGCCATTAACATCGGTATAAGTAGTTGGGTTGATAAAAGCGTGGTACATTGCTGTATAGAAATTGATTTTATCATCTTCGGCAGCAGAAATATTAATTTTATTCAATTCTTTATTCCACGATGCCTGCGCTTGATTTTTAACTTTATCAAAATCCCATCCAGTAATTTCCGAACGCATATTTTGTAAGGCATTTTCTTGACTAACTGGCGATAAAGCGAATTTAATTTTAACTTTTTCACCTTCGTTTGTATCAAAATCAAAATACATTCTAACTTTTTTGCCTGCTATTTCAGGGAAGTTTTTTGTTTGATCAAATTTTCCCCAAAACCCTCTGTATGCTTGTTTAGTATCATAATTTTTTTGGCCATAACTTTTAAATGGTTTAGAAAAACTCATAGAAAAATATACCGTACGTGTTCTAGCCCAGCCATAAGTTTGGCGATAACCAGTAACCAATGTATCATTAACTACACGAACGTAAGTCCATACGTTTTTATCTTCATAATTATAAATCCCCGCCATTAAATCTAAAATAATATGGCTCTGATCAGACTTTGGGAAAGTATATTGATGCATACCAACACGAGTAGTTGCAGTCATTTCTGCAATAATATTGTGGTCATCTAGTTTAACTTTATAGTAACCGGCCTCAGCAGTTTCATTTGCATGAGAAAATGAAGAGCGATAACCGCTCTTAGTATCATTTGCTGTTCCTGGATTTAACTGTAATTTTCCTTGAGTTGGCATAATTAAAAAATCGCCCAAATCTGAGTGACCTGTTCCGCTAAAGTGTGTATGACTAAAACCTACAATCGTTTTATCTTCATATTTATAACCAGCACAATATTTGTAAACATCTCCATTATACTTTCCATTTACCTCATAAGAAATGGTATCAGTTTCTGGGCTTAATTGTACTGCCCCAAAGGGAACAGTAGCGCCCGGGTAAGTATGACCCATTTTCTCAGTACCTATTAAAGGTTTAACATACTTAACTAAATTCTGTTGTGCATTTACTAGAAATGAAGAAATCAATAAGGAAAATAAAAATATTTTTTTCATGATTATTATGATATTTTTTGATGGAATGTCTAAGATATAAATTTTAAATTGGAATCATAAAACCAAGTTGAAGATTAAACTAAAAGGTTTTAGTAAATATTAATTCTATATAAAATATGTTGAAAATTTATCGTATATGTGCGTTTCAAAAAAAAATATTTTTTTATAATTTAAGATATGAATTTGAAAAAACTATACTATTTGACAAAGGCATTTTTACATTGTTTAGACTGCCTTATAATTAATATTCATCAAAAACTCTTATTTTTGCAAGCATATTTTTTATAATGAGTAAACTAGGTAGAATTTTAGTGGCCATGAGTGGCGGGGTTGATAGTTCTGTTGCAGCAGTGATGTTGCACGAACAAGGATATGAAGTGATTGGTCTTACCATGAAAACCTGGGATTATGCCACATCTGGAACTGCAAATAGTAAGGAAACTGGTTGTTGTAGTTTAGACAGTATTAACGATGCCCGTACTCTTGCTGTAAATTATGGTTTTCCTCATTATATTTTAGATATTAGGGATGAGTTTGGAGATTTTGTGATTGACAATTTTGTTGATGAATATTTGGCTGGAAGAACACCAAACCCTTGCGTTTTATGTAATACCCATATCAAATGGGAAGCGTTGTTAAAACGTGCCAACAAATTAGACTGTGAATTTATAGCAACTGGTCATTATGCAAATATTCGTCAGTTAGATACTGGTAGACATGTAATTTCTAAAGGTAAAGATGAAAACAAGGATCAGTCTTACGTACTTTGGGGTGTTTCTCAAGAAAATTTATCTCGTACAAAATTCCCATTAGGTAGTTTCGCAAAAGCTGACATACGGCAGATGGCATTAGATATGGGACAAGAAGAATTGGCTAAAAAATCTGAAAGCTATGAAATCTGTTTTGTGCCTGACAACGATTATAGGGCATTTTTAAAACATAAAGTAGAAGATTTAGAAGATAGAGTTGCCGGTGGTAATTTTATCAATAGCCAAGGAATGATCATTGGTCAACACAAAGGCTATCCATTTTATACCATTGGTCAGCGTAAAGGATTAGGTTTAGCTTTTGGAGAACCGATGTTTGTTACCAAAATTTTACCAGAAAGTAATACTGTTGTTTTGGGTAGAGCCGATGAATTGGAGCGCAAAGAAGCAATGGTTAGAAATATCAATCTAATTAAATACGAGAACATTAACGAACCGATGGATAATGTGATTACTAAAATTCGTTATAAAGATGCTGGGATGTTAAGTACAATTGTACAGGAGAAAGACAAAATGCGTGTAGTTTTCGATCATAATGTTTCTGCAATTGCGCCTGGTCAATCAGCTGTTTTTTACGAAGGCAACGATTTGTTAGGCGGTGGTTTTTTGATTTAACTTTATTTTGTGATTCCGAACTTGTGAGGAATATCAATTTTGTGTTTTTCTAAAGAGATTCTTCGCTACGCTCAGAATGACAAGTTATATCTATGCATCCAATTTATTATTAATCAAATAAGGAGTACCCAATTTCACTTTTTTAGATTTAAATGGTTCAAAGTAATAATCTATTCGACCTAAATTAATTCCAGCAAAACCAACTTGATTAATTGTGGTAATGTTTCCACCCAAGTTTTTCACATCTTCGGGTACATCCATAAAAGTATGGGTATGCCCACCAATTATTAAATCTATATCACTTGTTTTGGATGCAATCACTTTATCAGAAACATTATCTCCGCGATATGAATAACCCAAATGCGATAAGCAAATTACCAAATCACATTTAAAATCATTTTTTAAGAGTGATGCCATTTCGTTCGCTTTAGCAATTGGATCTAGATATTTTGTTTCTCCATAATTTTTTGGATCTACTAATCCTTTCAGTTCAATACCCAAACCAAAAACACCAATTTTTAATCCTGCTTTTTTAAATATTTTAAAAGGTTGTGTTGACCCAGAAAGTGCGGTATTCTTTAAATCGTAATTTGAAATTAAAACTGGAAAATTGGCATTTGGCAATTGCTTATAAAATCCCTCAACTCCATTATCAAAATCATGGTTACCTAAAGTTGTTGCGTCGTAGCGCATATCACTCATCAGTTTCAATTCCAATTCGCCACCAAATTTATTAAAATATGGTGTGCCTTGAAATATATCACCAGCATCTAATAACAATACATTTTCTTGTTCAGCCCTTATTTTTTTAATTAATGCCGAACGTCTTGCCGTACCGCCTAAACCTTGATTTCTACCACCATCCATTGGAAAGGGCTCTATCCTACTGTGAACATCATTTGTATGAAGTATGGTCAACTTTAGTAAACGACCGCTAGCAAAAGCATCAAAAGAATTTAAACTTAAGGCAACGGCAGCACTTGCAATTCCGCCAACTTTAATAAAATTTCTTCTATTAATTTTTTGTAATTCTTCCATCTAGCTTCGAATTTATAGTTTTACCTTCTGTTTGTAATTGAGTTACTTCTTGTAATAAAGCATCACGAATTTTCAAATTTAATACCTTTTTAGCAATAGGAGTTGAAAATCCAACAGCATCATCTCCGCCACTGGCGATATAATCTGAAGTTAATACTTTATAAGTTTGATTAACATCAAAAGCTTTTCCATTAATGGTAATATTTTCAGATTTACCATCTTTAATATTCATTTTTAAACCTGCAATTGGCTGACCATTTGTTTTAGCTACAAAATTTATAAAAATTAAAACATCTTCCCCTTTAAGTGTAAATAAAACCAATTCATTTTCAAATGGCATTAATTCGAAAATATTAGATACGGTTATTGCTCCTTTTGGGATATCATTTCTTAAACCCCCTTTTGTGGTTGGCACTGTAAAATCTATATTTGAATCTATTTTTTTTGCCTGAGTAAAAATTGCATCGGCGAAGAAGTTACCTAAAACAGATTCTGGAGTAGTAGATTGTTTGGTTAATGCCACTTCAGAATAACCAATAATTTTATTCATTTCAGCATCTAACTTGATTTTATAAGGAAGATATGTTTTAATGATATTACTATCTACTGCAACTTTACTATTTATATTATACTCTTCCCTGTTAGATTTTACTAAACTATACCTAATGTTACAAGCGTTAAGTGAGAGGATTGCTATAACGAAAAGTAAATTTCTGTATTTATTCAACATAAAATATTAATTGATTTAGAACGAAGATAATGGCAACAGAATTAAAACGCAAGAACTTAGTTTTAATTAAGTGATTAAGCTAAATCTTGAGCGAAAATTCTACTCAATTCGGTATACAATCTTGGATGTTTATCTTTCAATAATTCTGGCTTTTCGAAAAAATATTCTGATGCTACTGCAAAAAATTCAGCTTGATTGGTAATTGCATATGGATTAATATCTGAGTGATTATTCTCAATGTTTTGCATTTTTTCATGCATCAATTGTAACCATGGTAAGGTATATTGATGCGCAATTAAATTTTCAGGTACTCCATCTGTTGCACCATCAGATTTATCTAATAAATGAACGAATTCATGCACACCTGTATTTTCTTTTCCAGCGCTTTTAGAAAAGCCGTGTCTTAAAGCAGTTTGAGACAAAACCATCTGACCATTTAAATAACCTGAACCAACCATCCCCATAATATTTCTTTCTCCGCCCTCAAATTGAAAATCTTTATTAAAGGTATCTGGGTATAACAAAACGTTAATTAAATTATTGTATTTCCAATTATCAAATCCAAAAATAGGTATTACTGCACTAGAAGCTACTAGCAGTTTATCGAGTTGAGTAATCTCAACATCTACTCCAGAAATTATAATTGTTGCTAAGAAATTAGCTACTTTTTCTTCAAATAATTCCTTTTTAGAATCATTTAAATTCTGATAAAAAGAGACATTATTTTTTAAAAGTAATTTATCTTCATTTCCCAATTGAACTATTTTAATTTTCTTTTTCCGAAAAATAAAATACAAAGCAATTATAAAAACAATGGATAAAATAATATATGGAGCATAGTTCATATTCAATGATAAACAAAAAACCTCAAAACATTAAGCTTTGAGGTTTTAAATATTTTAATAAAATTATTTTAAAAATTCTTAGTTACAACAGAATCTAAAGGTTTAACAGCAGAGCGGAAACGGTGTACCAATTCGCCTTTTTCATTGATTAAGAATTTTTCGAAATTCCACTTGATATCACCTTTAAAATCAGGGTTTTCTTCAGAAGTTAAATAAGCAAAAAGTGGATTAATGTCTGCCCCTTTAACACTTACCTTTTCACTCAATAAAAATGTTACGCCAAAATTCTTTTTGCAAAAATCTTGAATTTCTGAATTTGTAGCTAATTCTTGCCCTCCAAAATTCCCTGCTGGGAAACCAATTAATACCACTTCTTTACCATATTGCTTATGCAATTTTTCTAAATCTTCATACTGTGGTGTATAACCGCATTTTGAAGCAGTATTTACAATCAGTATTTTTTTACCTTTAAATTGAGATAGTTTTACTTCCTTACCTTCAATAGTTTTCATGGTAAAATCGTAAACATTTTTTTGTGGATTTGGAGAAACCCATAAGCTAAATAATATTAATAAAGTGTTGATCATGATTTTTTATAATTTTTTAATACTTACGAATATAGTTATTATATGGTTTTATATGATAATTGAAAAGTAAAGAATTATTTATTTTTAAATAAATAAAAAGGTATTTGATTAGCATTTAAAGCATGCTTAACAGCTAATTAGTGGATAATTTACACTTCAAAATTAAAAATAATTACATCATCAATTTTGATTTTAGATTATTTTATGGTTTTATTTGCAGAAAAACGTTCTGAATGGCAAAAAATTTACTTATCGTCGAGTCACCTGCAAAAGCTAAAACCATAGAAGGATATTTAGGTAAAGATTTTTTAGTCAAATCTAGTTATGGTCATATTCGTGATCTTATAAAAGGAGATATGGGAATTGATACCGACAACAATTTCTCTCAAACTTATGAAGTACCTGCAGATAAGAAGCAACTCGTTGCCGAACTTAAAAAATTAGCTAAAAATGCAGAGATGATATGGCTTGCTTCCGATGAAGACCGAGAGGGTGAAGCTATTTCTTGGCATTTATACGAAACATTAGGATTAAAAGAAAGCAATACCAAAAGAATTGTTTTTCATGAAATTACTAAGCCTGCAATTTTAAAAGCAATAGAAAATCCACGTACAATAGATTACAACTTAGTTCATGCACAACAGGCACGTAGAGTATTGGATCGTTTAGTGGGCTTTGAATTATCTCCAGTTTTGTGGAAGAAAGTTAAACCGTCCTTATCTGCTGGTCGTGTGCAATCTGTTGCCGTACGTTTAATTGTAGATAGAGAAAGGGAAGTAAACAAATTTAATGCGACTGCTGCGTTTAAAATTACAGCCCAATTTACTACCGGAAAAGGTAAGGAAATTGTAAAAGCAGAATTGCCACAACGTTTTGAAAAAGCAGTAGACGCTGAAAAATTCTTGCAAGATTGCATCACCGCAAATTTCTCAGTTAGCAATTTAGAAGTTAAACCCGCAAAAAGAAATCCGGCTGCGCCGTTTACTACCTCTACCTTACAACAAGAAGCTTCAAGAAAACTTGGATTTTCGGTAGGAAGAACGATGCAAATTGCACAACGTTTGTATGAAAGTGGTAAAATCACTTATATGAGAACAGATTCTGTTAATCTTTCTCAAACTGCTATAGATGCAGCATCAGCTGAGATTAGATCTGCTTATGGCGATAAATATCATCAGCCAAGAGTTTATAAAACAAAATCTGCTGGTGCTCAAGAAGCACATGAAGCCATCCGTCCAACTTATTTTAATGAGCATAGCATCGACGGAGATAACTCAGAAATACGTTTATATGATTTGATTTGGAAACGTGCAATTGCTTCTCAAATGAGCGAAGCAATATTTGAAAAAACGAATGTAAATATTAAGGTTAGTACTAGAAAGGAAGAATTATTAGCCGAAGGTGAAGTTTTAAAGTTTGATGGTTTTCTAAAAGTTTATTTAGAATCAACAGATGATGAAGATGATGATGCAGAAGACAGCAATTTATTACCTCCTTTAAGAAAAGGACAAGATTTAATTTTAAAAGAATTAGCAGCGACAGAGCGTTTTTCTCGTCCACCTGCAAGATATACAGAAGCAAGTTTAGTTAAAAAACTAGAAGAACTAGGTATTGGAAGACCATCTACTTATGCACCAACAATTTCTACAGTTCAAAATCGTGGTTATGTGGTAAAAGAAGATAGAGATGGTCGTAAACGTGAGTTTATGAGTTTGGTTCTATCAAATGGAAGCATTACCAAACAAGTTAAAACTGAAATTACTGGTGCAGAAAAATCTAAACTTTTTCCTACAGATATTGGCGAAGTTGTAAATGATTTTTTAGTGGAACATTTTAAAGGTATAGTCGATTTTAATTTTACTGCCAAAGTTGAAAAGCAGTTTGATGAAATTGCACAAGGTTTACAAGAGTGGACTAAAATGTTGCAAGATTTCTACACTCCTTTTCATACCGAAGTAGAAGACACTTTAGAAAATGCAGACCGTGCAAATGGAGAGCGTTTGTTAGGTATAGATCCAGTAAGTGGTAAAAATGTCTATGCTAAAGTTGGTCGTTACGGTCCTTTAGTTCAAATAGGTGACTTATCTGAGGATGAGGAGGATAAGCCTAAATACGCAAGTT
>JBBSRF010000099.1:0-8694 GCA_038243335.1 Sphingobacteriales bacterium | reverse complement strand
CACCAGGAGTGGTTATGTACCTCTTCGTCTTCATAATCATCAAAGCCCTCGTCTTCTGCATATGCTTGATACATGCTCAAACACATGCACATGTACTCAATTACATGCACACATACATATAAGAAGTATATATATATATTTAAATCTAAATCACCTTAAAAAATGTACCAGGATATTTTAAAAGAGAGTTTTGGAACGCTTTCGGAAACTATAAACAGTTTAATTAAACTAGGTTATAATCACGATTTTAATATTAGTGATGAATGTTTAGTGTGTCATCAAAACAATATCATACTATCTCCAAATGATTTTCAAATTGATAAGGTTTATCGTTTTGAAGGAGAATCTAACCCAGATGACCAATCGATACTTTATGTAATTTCTTCCCCAATTTTTGATGTTAAAGGTATTTTAGTTAATGGCTATGGAATTTCATCAGATGATGCAACTTCAAAATTGATAGAAAAATTAGAAACTCATCATCAACAAGTTGTTGATTTAATTAAGTCAAATGAAGCAACACCACTACGTCCGGAAGGAGATCGAGTTTTAAATGCAGAATTAGTAGAAATGAATTTGTATCAATTCATCGATCAAATAAAAAGCGAAAAAACTTGGCAAGTTAGTGATAGAAATTCTGTAACAATTTTTAAGTCTTCTACTATGAGGATTGTTCTAATGGGACTTCATCAAAATGCAGAATTAAAAACGCACAAGGCAAATGGAGTAATAAGTGTTCAGGTAATAGAAGGTAAAATAGATTTTACTGTAGATAGTAAAATATCAAGAATGGAAAAAGGACAAATGATTGCATTACACGAGAATATTATGCATAGCGTTACAGCACTAAATGATAGTTTCTTACTACTAACATTAGTTATGAATATCAAATAGTTATAAACTATATAAATTTAATAAACTAATTGATAAACTCTTTTCTTATAAATTAAAAACTAAATTTACTCTAAATTATACCCTTATTAAAACTATAATATCCACAACTTAGATAAATTTCTAAGCTGTGTATTGCTTTTCTGTTTTGCTCTTTATTATTACGACCAATAAGTGCTCAAAATAATGATGGCACAATCTTTTATATTTCAATTCCAACAAAAATTTAATTAATAAACTCATCGTGCTTTTTAATATTAAAATTTGATTAATAGGTAATTTATTTTTTTTAGAATTTACTATTTTATGTTAATTGTCAATACTAGCTGATAAAATATTGAAAATGAAGTGTATAAGGTTTAAGCATTTATTTATTTTCAATATTGAAAATAAAAACTATAAATTATTGGTTTTTTTCATTAAAAACTTGTTTCTTTGCATTCCCTTCGCAAAAGGGTTTTAAAAAGAAGATACCAAGTTCGGGATGTAGCGTAGCCCGGTATCGCGCCTGCTTTGGGAGCAGGAGGTCGTAGGTTCGAATCCTGCCATCCCGACAACAACCAAAACCCCGATTTAATCGGGGTTTTTTGTTTAAACATATCCAAAGATCACTTGAATCATAAAAATAAGAAAAAATTATTTTCGAAGAAGTAGTAAAGATAAAGAGTATATAAAATTCACTGTATACAATTATTCTAAGAATATTGGAATTAAGTCCTTTTAATTATTAGAATAGCCAAAAATCAGTTATGATACTCCAATTAAATTATTTGATATGGAGTTAAATTGTTTTATAGAAACAATTTCAATAATCTTTATTATCATCTATGTTTAAATTTGGGTAATCAGTACTGTACTAATAAATTTATCATCAGTACATTTTAGTTTTTATTTTATCTTGTTTTATTTTTTTTGGAAAAATCTAAATTCGAATGTAAATTGCTATGGAAAAGCGTTAAATTTTAAAATTAAAGTTATTATTTTTATCAATAATTTTAAGATAGTTTAAGAATATAACCATCATTAGCTAATAGGATATTGTATATTAATATATAGGAAATGAAGAACTTAAGCGAAAGAGAAAAAATAGTTGCTATTTTTTCTCGTTCAGCTATTTTATTAGCTATATTTTTTATAGTGATTGCAAGCATTTTCCTGAGCATGATGATGAGTTATGAGGCTAAAAAAGGGTCATCAAAAGACTTAAACACAATGGTAAACCAAGGAATACCTGTCGTCTTGCCAAAACCAATTAGTTCAGAATCAATAAATATTATTCAAGACAATAGCTGGATAGCCCCAGATGAAAATTCTATTCCAATAGGAAAAACTGGTACTGAGATTATTTATGGAAAAGAGTTAATTGTGCATACGGCTAAATATTTAGGCCCTAAAGGAAGTGTTGCGAAAATAGCAAATCTTATGAATTGTCAGAATTGCCACAATGAAGCTGGTACTAAACCTTTTGCTTTAAATTACGCTGCTGTAAAATCTACTTATCCTCAGTTTAAAGCTCGATCAAATTCTTTTGTTTCTATTGCACAACGTATTAATGGATGTTTCGAAAGAAGCTTAAACGGATCTAAGCTTGATACTAATTCTAAAGAAATGCTCGCCATGATTGCTTATATGAAGTGGTTAGGTAAAGATGTAGCTAAAGGAGTAAAACCAAAAAATGCAGGAATTGTTAAATTGGCCTATTTAGATAGAGCATCCGATCCATTAAAAGGTAAGTTAGTATATCATACTATTTGTTCCAGTTGCCATGGTAAAAATGGTGAAGGTATTTTGTCTCCATCAAAAATAGAGTCTATATATCCTTCTTTATGGGGTAAAGACAGCTATAATGATGGTGCAGGCTTGTATAGGATTAGCAATTTTGCAGGGTTTGTTAAAAATAATATGCCATTTGGTGTAGATTATCAGCATTCTGTATTAACAGATGAACAGGCTTGGGATGTAGCTGCATTTGTAAACTCACAGCCCCGCCCACATAAAGATCAAAAAGCGGATTGGAATGATATATCAAAAAAACCTGTGGATTTTCCATTTGGGCCTTATGCTGATCATTTTTCAGAGCTACAACATAAGTACGGGCCTTTTAATGAAATTATAAAAGCTCAGAAAAAATAAAATTAATTATATACTAAAATTTACATTTCACTTTTTATTAATATTGCTTTGGCATTGAGTTTTGCCTATAAATATTTGTCAAGCATTAAAATAGTGGAAATAACACATTTTAATTTAATCATCAATTTACATTCTTAAAATCTAATGAACTAATGAAAAAATCACTTCTTCCAATCTTAATCTTATTAACGACATTGTGTAATAAACCATTATTTGCGCAACAACAGAATGATGAATATACAGGAGCAAAGGCTAATTTAAGACATTACAAAGCACTTTATGTATTAAATACCAATGATGATAAAAGAATAGATTATATTTTAAGAAAAATGCAAAATGCATTTCTTGATCCTCGTTTGAAAGGAAAGTTAAGTTTAGAATTAATAGCTTATGGCGATGGTGTAAGAGTTTTTGAGAAAAATAGTCCATTTGAAAAGCAATTAAAAGAGCTAAAAAAGATGGGTGTTATTCTTGCTGAGTGCGAAAATACGGTCATGGCAAGACATATTGATAAAAATACATTATTTCCTTTTACAAGTTATGTACCTAGTGCAACTGGAGAGATTATTATAAGAGGGTCAGATGAATGGGTTGTTATGCAGCCATAAATCAAAAATATCTTTTAAAAATTTTATATTGTCAGAAGTTAATTTGGATATTAAATTGTATTCTAAACATTTTTAAACGAAATAATACATTCACAGTTTATGGTTTTAAATCTACTTTAGAGTTATATGATTTGAAGAAAATTATATATTACATAAAATTAACCTAAATATTCTATAACTAGATTTGTATGATTGATCAATTTTAGCTAATAAAACATAAACTAGTATGAATGATTCTAATATATCACGTAAAGGATTTTTAAAAAATTCGGCATTAGGAGTTGCAGGTTTTACAATAGGTTCAGGGTTTTTTAATACTGCAGAAGCGGTTGCGCATAAAATAGGTGCTAAAACAAATAATAATGTTGGGAATTTTTTCACCCTGAAAAATGTAAGGTTAGAAACAGGTTTTAATTACGAAGATGGAGAGGTGGTTTCTACTAAAACAGCATTGTTTTGTGTAGAAATTAGTAATGGTAAAATTAGTGCGATTTTGCCAAATAAACCATCAGCCGAAGCTATAGATGCTAAAGGATTTTTAATGCTTCCGGCATTTAAAGATATGCATATACATTTAGACAAAACATTTTACGGTGGCAAGTGGCAGTCTATTAAGAAAAGAACGAATGGTGTAAAAGGAATGATCGCATTAGAACAGCAGATATTGCCTGAAATGCTGAAAAATTCAACATATAAAGCAGAGAAAATAATTGAATTATTACAATCACACGGTACTTCTTTTGCACGTAGCCACGTCAATATTGAGCCAACTTCTAAGCTCAAATCACTACAAAATTTACAAATTGCTTTAGACAATAAAAAGAATGTTTTTGGTGCAGAATTAGTAGCATTTCCACAGCATGGCGTTTTTTATACTGATTCTGTTCCATACCTAATGGAAGCTGCCAAAATGGATATAGATTTTATTGGTGGTGTAGATCCTTACACCATTGATGGTGAAATTGAAAAAACCATGGATTTTACCGTACAACTTGCGCTGGATAACAATAAAGGTATTGACATCCATTTACACGAATCAGGAGAATCGGGGTTGAAAACAGTAGCATATCTTATTGATAAAGTAAATGAGAATGTGAGTTTAAAAGGAAAAACCTTTATAAGCCACTGTTTTGTATTGAGTAAATTAGATAATGCCAAACAACAAGAAATGGCCGAAAAATTAGCCACAGCTCAGATCGGTATTATTTCCACCATTCCTATGGGTAGTTTAATGATGCCAATTCCAACTCTAATTAAATATGGGGTAAATGTGATGACAGGAAACGACAGTATTATTGATCAATGGAATACGTTTGGAACAGGGAGTGTGCTTCAAAAGGCCAATCTTGCTGCACAATTATACGGTCAGGCTACAGAATTAGGTCTTTCTAGAATGTTAAAAATAGCTACAGCTGGGCCAATTCCATTAGATGAAAACGGCAGTCAACAATGGCCAAAGGTAGGTGATGCTGCGAACTTAATATTGATTGATGCAAGCTGTTCTGCTGAAGCGGTGTCTAGAATATCACCAATTCGCTCACTGATTCACAACGGAAATATTGTTTATTAGAAATTCTTATCATAATCAAATTAGTTTAATGTTATTACTTCAAAGCTTATTCATTTGATTTATAGATAAGCAAGAAAAAAAATTAACATATTTGTTTATTGTTGTTAATCTAAATATGAAATAATGAAAAATTTGATGTTAACCATAGCAAGTATTTGCTTTTTTGCTACTTTTAATTTAAAGGCTCAAAATAAACCTGTAGTTAAGACTCTTGCAGATACACTCCGTGGTACGTTAACGAAAGAAAGAACTTGGTGGGATGTACAGCGTTATGAAATTTCATTTGCACCAGATTATATGGATAAAAGCATAGCGGGGGCTAACGAAATCGCATATAAAGTAATAAAGCCAAATAATGGGAGTATTAAAATGCAAATCGATTTACAAGAACCTTTAGTAATTGATAGCGTAATTTATAATGGTAAAAGTAAATTAAAGTTCATAAAAAATAAGAGCATCTGGTTAATTACGGTACCAGTACAAAAGCTAGCTGATATCAATCGAGTAAAGATTTTTTATCAAGGTAAAGTTCATCAAGCTATACGAGCGCCATGGGATGGAGGTTTTGTCTTTACTCAAGACTCATTAAAAAGACCATGGATGACTGTTGCTTGTCAGGGTTTAGGTGCTTCCGTATGGTATCCTAATAAAGACCATCAAAGTGATGAACCGGATAAAGGTGCTTCCTTAACAATGACAGTACCTGATAGTCTGGTTGCAGTGGGTAATGGTAGGTTAGTTTATAAAAAGGACAACAAAAACGGAACATCAACTTACAAGTATAATGTAAATAGCCCAATAAGTAATTACTGTATTATTCCTTATATAGGTAAATACGTTAATTTTAATGAAGTTTATAAAGGAGAAAAAGGGCCGTTAGATTTAAATTATTGGGTTTTAGATTATAATTTAAATAAAGCGAAGACCTATATGCCAGATCAAGTACACAAAATGTTTCAAGCTTTAGAACATTGGTTTGGTCCTTATGCTTTTTATGAAGATGGTTATCAATTAATTGATGCTTCTCACGCTGGTATGGAACACCAATCTGCCGTTTCTTATGGAAATAAATACAAATTTGGTTATGGAGGTAGAGATGCTTCTGGTACTGGCTGGGGTATGAAATGGGATTTCATTATTATTCATGAAAGTGGACATGAATGGTTTGGAAATAATATTACTACAAAAGATTTAGCCGATATGTGGGTGCATGAAGGATTTACTAATTATAGTGAAACGTTATTCGTGGATTACCATTTTGGAGAAACTGCTGGTAACGAGTATAATTATGGGATTAGAAAAGGAATTAGAAATGATCAGCCAATTATTCCAGCCTATAATGTAAATGCTCAAGGTAGTGGCGATATGTATCCTAAAGGAGGAAATTTATTACATAGTATTAGACATGGTTTAAATAATGATGAGTTATTCAGAAGTATTTTAAGAGGTTTAAATAGTAATTTTTATCACCAAACAGTAACTACAACACAAATAGAGAATTACATCGCTACAATGGCCAAATTCGATTATAGTAAAGTTTTTGATCAATATTTACGAACTACAAAAATTCCTGTTTTTAATTATTATATGGCTGATGGCAAATTGTATTATCAATATAAAAATTGTGTTGATGGTTTTAACTTGCCACTGACTTTAAAGGGAAATAATCAAATTTTAAAGATTATGCCTACCACAGCTTTACAAAGTTTAGTATTAAAAGATGGACAAGCGCAACTTTTCAATAAAAATGCAATTGAAAAAATGTATTATATTAATGTAGATGAAGGAAAATAATATTAAAGATTATAAACAATTTATTAATTTTTCAAATGAGCTAACTTAATGTCAATCATTTGTTAAGTTACAATATTTAATATAAGTTTAGATTTGTTAATAATAAAATTTGAACTATACTATAAATATTAGAATATTAGTGAAATCAATATTTATAACAATGGAAGATTTAAAAGCATTAAACCAAGTTGCAGAATTTCATAGAACATTTAAGCATCCTATAGTAGCGGAAGCTACCATGCCATCTAAAGAAAGGTGTCAATTGAGGATTGACTTAATTACAGAGGAGTTAAAAGAATTAAAAGATGCTGTTACTGATAAAGACATTGTAGAAATTGCAGATGCACTTTGCGATTTGCAATATGTTTTGGCTGGAGCTGTTTTAGAATTTGGATTAGGTAATCAATTTAAAGCATTATTTGATGAAGTTCATAGATCAAATATGAGCAAAGCATGTAAAACTGTTGAAGAGGCTGAAGAAACAGTTCAATTTTATAAAACAAATAGTAATGTGGATGCGTATTATAAAGAAATAGATTCTTTATTTTTAGTTTATAGAGAAGGAGATCATAAAACCTTAAAGTCAGTTAACTATTCGCCAGCTGATTTAGAAGGATTGTTAAAATAATATTTAATTTAAGACAGTAATACAATATGTTAGTAGTAAATAGTTACGCAGAATTCGAAGCACATTTAGGTAAAGATTTAGGGATTTCTAATTGGCATACCATTACCCAAGATCAGATTAATAAATTTGCAGATGCAACATTAGATCACCAGTGGATACATACGGACCCAGAAAGAGCAGCAATACAAAGTCCATTTAAAACAACCATTGCACATGGTTATTTAACATTATCGCTAATCCCATATTTATGGAAGCAAATAGCTGAAGTGAGAAACATTAAGATGGAAATTAATTATGGTATTGAAAGTTTTAAGTTTATGCAAGCTGTAGTAGTTAATGATGAGGTATGTTTAAAAGCTAAACTAAAAGGAATTATTAACTTACGAGGGATAACTAAAGTTAATATTGAGGCAAATTTAGAAATTAAAGGTCAAAAGAAACCAGCCTATATAGGGGATGTAATGTTCTTATATCATTTTAATGATTAAGTACTTTAATAAATAATACGTTAATATAAAAAAGCCTTGGAAATTTTTCCAAGGCTTTTTTAGTACACCCAATAGGATTCGAACCTATGACCTACGGTTTAGAAAACCGGTGCTCTATCCAGCTGAGCTATGGATGCATTTAAAATAAAAACAAAGATTAACCTGCTTATATTTCGTTGCAAAGATATAATTTCAAAAGGATAATACATTAAAATTTTAAAAAATATTGTGGTTTTTATGCTTAGAAGTACATATCTTTTTGATTGTTATGGATTTAAGTGATCAATATATAGTTTAGAATAAAATTTATGTGTTAATTCATTAAGCTAAATTGGTTCAAAGGCAGTATTTAATGTATGTTTATGTACTTATATTTTCAGCATATTTTAAATGAGTATATGACTAATTATTTAGTAATTAAATATATTATTTTTTTGAATAAATATTTGCTAAGACGAAAACAATTACCTTTTTTCTCAAACCCACCTCATGTATACTATTTTAGAGTTTTAAAATTCCCCAAAATGTAGAATAATTTCTACTAAATAGGTATTTATTTCTACTTTTTATTTGAAATAGTAT
>JBBSRF010000098.1:0-8750 GCA_038243335.1 Sphingobacteriales bacterium | reverse complement strand
ATGATTTGAATAGATTTGGAACAATGAGTTTAAGATCAAACACAATTAATACATTAATATTTGAGAGAAATTTGCCAAAATTTTATAAAAAAGAATATGCTACAATTGGACTAAATAGAGAATTAGCAGATGGCTTGCAAGCTAACTTTACAATTGATTACTCCAAGAATTCTACTTTAAAAAATACAAGTAATTTCAAAATACGAGATTTAAAAAACGAAGAGTATACTTCAAATAATCCTTTTACACCAAATGTAGAAACCCCTTTATTTCCAACATATAACTCTTTTAATATTTCAGCAACCCTTTCTTATACTATCGGACAAACTTATATTACAAGACCTGATGGTAAATTTTATCAGGAATCAAAATTCCCTCGCTTTCAATTAAACTATAGAAAAGGAATTAAAGGCATTTTAGATAGTGATGTTGATTATGATTATTTTGGTTTAGAAATTTATCAACAGCGAATTAGTACAGGTTTATTTGGTTATTTTTCATTTGTAGTTGGCGCTGGAAAGTTTTTAAATAACAAAGTTGTATTTTATCCAGATAGCAAACATTTTAGAGGTAATAATTCTACTATTTTCCCACCAAACTTAAGGAAATTTAGATTTTTAGATTTTTATCAATATAGTACTGATAAGCATTTTGCCGAAGCGCATATTGAACATAATTTTGCAGGTTTCTTTCTTAACAAAATCCCTTTATTGAGAAAACTTAAGTTAGAAGAAATTATTGGGGCAAATTATTTAACACAACCAAATAAAAAGAATTATAAAGAATTTTACTTCGGCGTAGAACGATTAGGTTTTGGCGTGAGTTACGGATATTCTTATGATGGAAATAAGAAAGTAGATCAAGGGTTTAGAATAGCATATGGGTTTTAAGGCTAAAAATTAAATACATACGCATCAGGCTTATTTGGCTTTAGTCTTTTAGCTTTCAGCTCTTTTAGTTATCTTTGCATCATTAAACGCCGTTTGCAGCGGTATCAATGAATTATGATATATCAGACTTTACTTTACTATTGCTAGTCTCCAATAGCAGATGCAGAACAATTTGCTGCAGATCATTTAACTTTTTGTAAATCTTTAGGTTTAGTAGGCAGAATTATAGTTGCCGAAGAAGGTTTAAATGGAACAATTTCTGGCACAAAAGAAGCTTGCCAATCTTACATAAATACAATTCATGCTGACGAACGCTTTGCTAAAACAGAATTTAAGATAGATGAGGTTGCAGAACCGTCTTTCATTAAAATGCATTGTCGCTATAAAGAAGAAATTGTATATTCTGGGTTAAGAGATCCCAGTATCATCGACCCAAATAAAAAAACTGGGACATATTTAGAACCAATTGAATTTAGCGAAATGCTAGACAGAGATGATGTTGTTGTTTTAGATGTACGCTCTAATTATGAGCATAATTTAGGTAGATTTAAAAATGCGGTAACATTAGATATAGAGAATTTTCGGGATTTTCCAAACCAAATTGAAGCCTTAGCCCAATATAAAGACAAAAAGATAATGACCTATTGCACAGGTGGTATTAAATGCGAAAAGGCTTCTGCGTTATTATTACAACATGGCTTTAATGATGTTTATCAACTACATGGTGGGATTATTAAATATGGTAAAGAAGCTGGCGGAAAGGACTTTGATGGCAAATGTTATGTATTCGATAACCGTATTGCCGTAGATGTAAATTCTGTAAATCCAACTATAGTTTCTGTATGTTATAATTGTGGAACGACAGTTAGTAAAATGATTAATTGTGCTAATCCAGAATGTAATGAGCACATTACACAATGTGATAATTGTGGAAATAGCTTACAAGGATGCTGTTCTGAAGCATGTACTACAAACCCACGTAAACGTGAATATGATGGCACAGGTTACTATGTAAAAATACCACAACCAGTTGCACAAAGGATGATTTAAATATCTTAGTTTAAAGTAAATTCCAATTAAAAGCCTCGTAATCTTATAAGATTACGAGGCTTTTAATTTTTATGTTAAGCTATATCTTCTACTCAGCCATATTATGATAAACAGCCTGAACATCATCATCCTCTTCTAGTTTATCTATTAACTTTAAAACATCTGCAACATGCGCTTCTGCAACTTCATGATGGGATAAGGCAATTCGCTCTAATTTAGAGCTTTTTAACTCAATCCCCTTTTCCTCTAAAGCTTTCTGTAAAGGTCCGAAATTTTCAAAAGTACCTTGAGCTACTACGATATCATTTCCTTCCTCATCTGCCTCTACATATAACTCTTCAAGACCAGAATCAATTAATTCAAATTCCAATTCTTCTAAATCTAAATCTTCTGAAGGAGCAAATCTAAAAATTGATTTACGGTTAAATACGAAATCTAAAGAACCTGTTTTACCTAATGAACCATCAGTTTTATTGAAATAACTACGCACATTTGCAACAGTACGATTGGTGTTGTCTGTTGCTGTTTCAATTAAAACTGCTACACCATGTGGCGCATATCCTTCGTAAACAATTTCCTCGTAATTAGCCATAGATTTATCAGAAGCACGCTTAATTGCAGCCTCTACCCTATCTTTTGGCATATTTACAGCTTTAGCATTTTGCATTGCTGTACGTAAACGAGAATTTGTATCTGGGTTAGGCCCAGCATCTTTAACCGCCATAACGATATCTTTTCCGATACGCGTAAATTGAACGGCCATTTTAGCCCAACGTTTAAATTTTCTTTCTTTTCTAAATTCGAATGCTCTTCCCATTTTTTTATTTTAAAGTATTGAGATAGGAGACAATGAGTCTGAAATTTCTTACTCTTTACTTATATTTTTTAGTATTTATTCTTTTTTTTAGCTTACGGTTAAACAGATTTCAGTTCCCTTAGTTCTTTATGCTTTTACCTTTTAGCCCTTACCTAAGTTCTTCAGCATATCTTCAGTCATTCTGTTCAAATCAAACTTTGGATTCCATAACCAATCCTTTTTTGCAAAATTGTCATCAATAGATTGAGGCCAGCTATTTGCAATATCTTGGCGAGGATCATTTTCGACGTAAGTTAATTTAAATTCAGGAATATATTTACGAATTTCTGCAGCTAATACTTCAGGAGTAAAACTTACACCACCAAAATTATAACTGGATCTTATTGAGATCTGGTCCGAACTAGCATCCATTAGCTCTATTGTACCTCTAATCGCATCATCCATATACATCATTGGCAACTCTGTTGTGGCGGATAAAAATGATGCATAACTTCCTTTTTTTAATGCCTCATGAAAAATATGAATTGCATAATCGGTAGTCCCTCCACCTGGAGCTGCTTTCCAGCTAATTAAGCCAGGATAGCGAATACTTCTTACATCTAAATTATATTTTTGATTATAATATTCGCACCAACGTTCTCCTGCTAGTTTACTGATACCGTATACGGTATTGGGATCCATTGTACAATATTGTGGTGTATTCTCTTTTGGAGAATTTGGCCCAAATACCGCTATTGAACTCGGCCAATACACTTTAGCTGTCTTAAATATCAATGCTAAATCAAGTACATTCAACAATCCATTCATATTTAAATCCCAAGCCAACTTTGGGTTTTGCTCTCCTGTAGCAGATAATAGAGCTGCTAGAAGATATACTTGTGTTGGTTTATATTTTTGAAAAATCTCTTTAAGAACTTCCTTATCTAAAACATTCACAAACTCAAATGGACCAGCATTTTTAGTTTCATAGTCAGGTCTACGAATATCGCAAGCTACAACTTCATCATTACCATAAGCTTTGCGTAATGCAATAACTAGTTCGGTGCCTATTTGACCATTAGAACCTAAAACTAATATTTTCTCTTTCATACAATAAATATAGTTTGCAAAGATAAATAAATGAAGTAAACCTTAAGGTAAGTATGTTGATAATTTTTTTAACCCCCATTCTCTTGCATATGCTAAATTTTATAGCTAAATAAATTGGTTTATAACGAGTTATTACTCCATTAATCAAGAAGATTTATCATTTATATTTTGATAGTACTTAAAGTTAATATTTAAGTATTACTCACATTAAAAAATAGTTTTAGATAGAAAATTGTAAAAATTTTATTCCTTTTATTAACGCAAGGTTATGTATTATTAATAGAAAATAATAAAAGTGGAGAAAGGAGAATAGGAAAGTTCGCAACTGCGTAAATTATAGATTTTTTGACTTCTAAAATCAGAATTTTTTGATGTAAATTAATGTAAATTGATATGACAACTTAAAAATATAATCTAAAGTAGAATAATTAGTGTTAAATAAGGGTTAGAGTTAGTTTTAAAGTAATGAGATTATTAATTTAAATAATTCATCACTTTAAAAAAACAACTAAACTCTTAAAACTTTTTGGGGTAAGTATAAGCTTAAATTATGCATTAATCTATATTCAGTTTTTGAACATGTGCTTCATGAACAATATCTGCTATATCAGATTTTCTCTTCTTTGGCACAGTATTCACAAAATTCGGAATTTCTGGAGCAACTTCATCTTCAAGATCCAACTCTCTTCCAGTAACTTTATTTTTTACAGTCTTATATTTATCCTTAGTCGTATTCGCAAGATCTTTAGCTTTGTCACCAATAATTTTTCTAGTTTCAGCGCCACTTTCTGGTGCAAATAGTAAACTTAAAATAGCTCCAGCTGCCAGTCCTGCAACTAAAGCAACTGCAACATAACCACTGTTATCCGATTTCTTTGTCAGTTTTGATATTAATTTCCCGTATTTCATAGTATTAATCTTTTGAAATTGAACAACTATTAATACATATTGTTTGTAAAAATTTAATTTAGTTTATTAGCCAACACGCACGTTTGTTTAAAACTTTCAGTTTTACCATCCAATGTAAAAGTATCAAATTTGATAATGTAAATTCCAATTTTACTTTTTTGACCGTCATCATTTAATCCATCCCAAATAAAATTTCCAGCTGTAGCAATACTTGTATTTCTTTGAAGTTTACGTACTAATAAACCTTTATCTGTATAAATATTAACATTAGCTATATTGCCATGATTTACAAAGCTGTAATCTATTTGCAATAATTCTTCAAATCCATCCCCATCTGGTGAAAATACTTTATTAGCTAAACTTACCTTATTCTTCGTGACATTAACATCCTCTTGTTGAGAATTATGATAAGTCGGAGTTGCAAAACCCACCGATTGTGCCGCAGATTTAAAATTATTAAAATCGTTTGCAGATTTTAAAAATGAAAGTCTTTCTAATGATACACCTTTCAAATTTTTCAATAAGGCCAAATGCATCGCTTCGTTATAATCAAATCTATCAACTGTAAGCTGATCATTAAGCAGAATTACAGTTCCTTTATCAGCACCATATGCAGGTAAGCTACTCATTTTTATAAATTGACTAGGATTTTCGACTATATATCGCTGCTTAATATCATCAGGATTACTTGTTAAAACCCAGTAAGATTTAGGAGGAATAAATTGCGATAGCTTACTCACGCTTTTAATACTTACAAAATCTCCAGAAGTATTTAAATTAGCTAAGCTAAGCTCTTTTAAATCAAGTATTTGATTTGAATTATTATATATTTCTACAAAATCAACTCCTCCATCTTTAGGATTAAATAAAACTTCACTTATTAAAATATCACCTTGTTTAATTTTTTCTGCCATAAACAATTTAACAGAATTTGCTAATGGATTAATTACATTTCCAGCACAATCCGTTAGGTTATTTACTGTTAATAAATTTTCAATTCCTTTTCCAAGTGGTATAGAAAACCTCAAGTTAACAGCAGTAAATAATGGGCCGATTGGTAAAGCTGATATTGGATTTCCAACTCCATTATTCACTATGTAATTAACTAATTTAGAAGCGGATAGACTATCTATATATTTACTAAACTCTAATTCAATATTAAATTGATCTATAACAGTTGCCAATAAAAGTTTAGGAGCTTCACTATTAACTTGAATTTGATAAACTGAATTTTCTTGACCTGGAGAACCACCAATAGGTGCAATACTTGACATCCAATTTTGAATGCCTTTACACTTATTTTTAGGATCAATTAATTCTAAAGAATATCCACCTTGTGCTTTAATCGGGTCTTTATACCATTCTAAATTATAAGCAACTTCATCAATTATGTCTCCATTTTGATTAATTAATTTCAATACATCTTTATCATTATTTAATGTTGGATAATTGGTTAACCCTATAGTTTTACCATATACATTAAATAAACTCACATCTGCATTTGCAGACAATATGATGTATTGCTTAGGTTTTAAAGTATCACTCGCAAAGGTATAGGTGGTGGTTAAATCTTTATATTTCCAGCCAGTTAGTAAAATATATTCATCAGTAGTATTCCAAAGTTCTATAAATTCAGCATTGGGCAGACCAATCTGTGGTGTCGGATCAGCAAAAATTTCATTAATTACTACATCGCCCAATTTTACTAAATAAGGTTTAATATAAAAGTAGTCTGCTATATTATTGGCACTAATTACGTTGCCTTTAACGTCTTTTACATTTGTTACCACTAAAGAATAAACTCCTGAAACCATTGGCTCAGCAAATGTTAATTTATACACATTTTGCAAAGCTGTTTGAGTTATCATTAATGGGTTACCCAACTTACTTAACATGTAATTATTTGTAAGTAAAGCGCTATTTATTTCTAATTTTTCAGAAAAAACAGCCTCAATATTAAACTCGTCTAAAGTTTTAACACTAATTAAAGTTGGGGGCGTTACATCTGGAATTAATTCAGAAATAGTAAAATCATCAAATATAAAACCATCAGACCTTGTTGCTGTATAATCACATCTTACTCCAAAATAAGCCGTATTTATATGCATTAAGTCTGTTACAGTTCCTTCAGAAGAATAATTATTACCACTGTTAACACTTGTAGATATTTCCCATTTACCTACATTATTTCTTGTAACTCTTACATGAGCAAGTAGTAGATTAGCATTTGCTCTGGTTTTTGCAGGTCCATCAATAATTTTCGTTAACGTTGTCCCAGTTTGTCGATATAAATCGTAACTATCTGAAGCTCCACTCTCACCTATCTGAATAAAATAACCATTTAATGAGCCATTTAAACTTTGCTGATCAGCTATCAGATAAATCCTCATTTTATTAGTTGCAGAGGGGTCAAAGTTCATCTGAATTTTAAACTCCCATTTTACATTTGTTGACAAAAAATTTGAAGTTGTCAAACTAATTGATTGAGCAACAGTATTTAAGGAAGATTGTAATTGTTTGGAAGAATTGACTTGAAATTTTGAAACATCTCCGCTCCAAGTAGGGTTTAAACTGAAATTTCCGTCTGTAAAATCATCAAAAACTTGACCGAATGTAAGTTTAACACTCAGCAACATAAATAAAAGTAAAGTTTTTCTCATATTTGGCAGATATTAAGAATTAACTAAATATAAAGAAAATTAAAGAACAAATGAAAATTGCAGTAGTAGGTGCCACCGGTTTGGTTGGAACCGTAGTGTTAAAAGTATTGGAAGAAAGAAATTTCCCGCTAACAGAGTTAATCCCAGTTGCTTCAGAAAAGAGTGTTGGTAAGTTAATTACTTATAAGGGTAAACAGTTTCCAATTGTTAGCATGGATACTGCAATTGGAATGAGACCAGATATTGCCATATTTTCTGCTGGCGGAGACACTTCATTACAAAATGCTCCTAGATTTAAAGAAGCTGGAACTACTGTGATAGATAATTCTTCAGCTTGGAGAATGGATCCTACAATTCCTTTAATTGTGCCAGAAGTTAATGCAAATACATTGTCTATTGATGATAAAATTATCGCTAATCCAAATTGTTCAACAATACAGATGGTTGTAGCTATGAAACCATTGCATGATAAATACCGTATTAAACGCGTTGTTGTTTCTACCTATCAATCTGTAACAGGAACTGGTGTTAAAGCAGTTGATCAAATGATGAATGAGCGTAAAGGAATTTATGATGGAGAAATGGCATATCCATATCAAATCGACTTAAATGTTATTCCACATATTGATGTATTTACCGAAAACGGTTACACGAAAGAGGAAATGAAAATGATTAATGAAACCAAAAAGATTTTTGGTGACGACAGCATTCGCATTACTGCAACAACTGTTCGTATTCCAGTAATGGGCGGTCACTCAGAATCAGTTAATATAGAATTTGAAAATGAATTTGATTTGGCAGAGATCAACTCAATATTGGAGAATACAGAAGGTATAATTGTTGTGGATGATATTGCTAATTTAAAATATCCAATGCCTAAAGATGCGCACGAAAAAGATGAAGTTTTTGTAGGGCGTATTCGTAGAGACGAATCAATGCCAAACACTTTAAACATGTGGGTAGTTGCTGATAACCTACGTAAAGGAGCAGCTACAAATGCTGTTCAAATTGCAGAATATTTGATTAGAAAGGAACTAGTGTAATAAAAAATTAAATTCTATGTTTATATCTTAGATAAATGTTATAATTTTAAATAAGAAATTTAGTAAATAATTTTTAGATTCTGCTTATGAACAAAGTAAAAGCCATTATAGGCCTTATTATTCCAATAATTTTAGAATATTCTTTTTAAACAATTCTATTGTTAAATTTTTGAATGTCCGTAATGTTACCCATAGTTAAAAACGGTCGCTACGATAAGCCTATCGAATAGTTTTTCTCCAAAATATCTCCTGTTAAGTTTATAGACAAACTCGTTCAAATAAAGCTGAAGAT
>JBBSRF010000097.1:0-8894 GCA_038243335.1 Sphingobacteriales bacterium | reverse complement strand
CCCTGTAAGTACTAAACATTCTATTACAATAAATGGGCAGGTAATTAATTATACTGCTACAACTGGGTATTTACAACTTGCAAATGAAGATGGGAAACCATTAGCAAACATATTTTTTGTTGCTTATAACCGTGATGGAGTTACTAATCTTAAAAAGAGACCAATCACTTATACATTTAATGGCGGTCCAGGCTCATCTTCTGTATGGTTACATATGGGAATTATTGGACCAAAAAGAGTAGTGATGTCTGATAATGGGGATGTATTACCTCCACCATATAGTTACGTAGATAATGAATATTCTTGGTTAGATAAAACTGATATGGTTTTTCTTGACCCAGTAACTACTGGATATAGTAGAGCTGTAACTGGAGAAAATGACAAACAATTTCATGGCTATGAAGAAGATCTTCAAAGTATGGGTGATGCAATTCGGTTATATAGTACAAAGTATGATAGATGGCAATCTCCGAAATTTTTAGCTGGAGAAAGCTATGGAACTACCAGAGCTGCTGGATTATCAGATTATTTGCAAAGCAAGCATAAGTTTTATTTAAATGGAATTGTACTGATTAGTTCTATTTTAAATATGCAAACTGCTAGATTTGATATTGGTAACGATTTACCTTATCCTCTATTTCTACCTACCTATACTGCAACGGCATTTTATCACAAAAAACTAAGTGCAGATTTGCAAAAAGATTTAAAAACAACACTAAAAGAAGTTGAAAAATTTGCTTTAGGTGAATATAATACTGCATTATTGAAAGGAAGTGATCTTACAGAATCAGAATATGCTAATATTGTAGATAAATTGAGTCGTTATACTGGTTTAACAAAAGATTATATTAGACAAACTAATTTGCGAATTGATATTCACAAGTTTACAAAAGAACTTACCCGCAATGACGGCAAAACAGTTGGTCGCTTAGATAGTAGATTTACTGGAATAGATTATAATGATGCTGGCTTAACACCAGAATTTGATCCAAGTAATGACGGAACAATTTCTGGACCATATAGTGCCGCTATTAATCACTATTTGAGATCTGAATTAAAATTTAAAAATGATCTTCCATATGAAATACTTGGAGGTAGAGTACAACCTTGGAACTATAATAATGTTCAAAACAAATACTTAAATGTTGCAGAATCTTTAAGAAAAGCAATGTCTGTTAATCCCTATTTAAAAGTTTGGGTTTTATGTGGTTATTATGACTTAGCTACACCTTATTTTGCAGCAGACTATACATTTAGTACAATGGGCTTGAGAAAGGAACAGAAGAAAAATGTTAATTTCACTTTTTACGAAGCAGGACATATGTTATATATTCATAAACCTTCTTTAATACAAGTTAAAAAAGATGCAGATCTAATGTATGATGGAATAATGAAGGAAATCAATAATTTTCAGCATAAATAGTTAATATGAAAAAATCTTTTTTTTACACACTTAGTTTAGTATGTATTTGCAGTTTCTCTATACATGCACAAACTATAGCACCAGATGATACTGCTTTAACCTTAAAGGAGTTAGTGAAGGTTAAGCAACAACTTAAAAAAAATCTTACCGATCCTAAACAGAATAAAATTGCAATAATACAGCGAATGTTAGAATTAGGTTCTTGGAATGAAGCCTTAAATGCAATTTCTAGCTATAAAAATCCAACTCAGCCTATTGAACTGCTTTCTGCAGATTATTTAATGTTAAATAATGACTTTAAAGGTGCTGAAAAAATTGTAAATAAGGTGCTGAAACAAGATAGCAAGAATGAAAAAGCTATATCATTGCTAGTTGCACTTAAAGTCCAGGCTTGGCTATTACCAGAAGCTGCTACTATTTGCGAACAGTTTCTAAAAACAAAAGGTTCAGAAAAAATTGAACTTATGTTAGGTCGGGTTATGTTATTGCAAAAGAAGTATGAAGAATCATTAAAAATTGCTAAAAAAGTAATTGCTACTAATCCAAAAAGTTCTGATGCTTACCTATTAGAAGCAGATGTATATTTCTGGGATCAACACCCAGAATTAGCTGAAGCACCTTTAATAAAATCATTAGAAATAAACCCTTATAACGCTGATGCACGCTTCAGTTATGGTTATGCTATTTGGAGAAGAATTGATGCAACACAGCTTAATGCTATGGCTGCTCAATGGGAAATTGCCCTAGCAATTAATCCACTACACTTTCAAACAAATTGGCATTGGGGTAACGGACATACTAATTTGACTTATGCAGATTATGCTGAGAAAAATGATGAAGAAGTTAGAAAAGCTTTAAGCAAAGCTGATGATTTTGTTAAGGCTAATAAAATTAATGAAGCCATCGCTATTACGAGATCAGTAGAGAAACAATATCCAAATTCGGTATTACCATTGATGCATCGTGGCTCAATTTATTATATTGCTTATAGTTTAAATCAAAAAGATAGATTAGATTCTGCTGAGCATATCTTTAGAAGTATTTTAGCAAGAAAAGCTCACTATGGTCCTGCTCATAATGGTTTAGCAGCAATCATTAAAGCCAAACGCATTCCCTACTTATCAGTTTATGATTCAATTTCTAATCAGTTAAATACAACTAAGATTACAGACCCTGTTAACTTTGCACGTGTGTTTCCTGATGTTAACTATTACCCAGGAAATCAAGTTAAAGCCATGATTTGGAACCAACTTTTTACAGCTGTTGTATATTTCCCTTTCCTTTCTAAACAAAATAATGCTTTTCAAATTCCAGCGCTACACAATGATCTAGCTATCGCTATGAATTCTCCATCTTTCAGATTTAATACCACTTTCGATAATAGACAGTGGATGGATATTAGAGGGGTAGGTAGTGGTGCAGCAGCTATTGAGTATGTAGAAAAAGGGGCTTATTTAGAAAGAAATGTAGTATTGCATGAATATGTGCATTTATTTCACGGAAGAGTCCTTACCGATGCTGAAAATCGTAAAATAAGATCGTTGTATTACAATGCAATGAACGAGAAACGTACTTTAGATTATTATTCTCAGAATAATGAAAGTGAATATTTTGCACAAACTTATCCCGCATATTTTGAACCAATTAAAGTACATCCAAATGATTTTAAATCCATGAATACTACTAATGATCTTAAAACTAAAGATCCTAATATGTATATGTTTTTAGATCAATTGGTAAAAAAAGAACGGGCTTATTTAGCAGGAGATCATAAAGTAATGGCTAGCAACTGGGCTCAAGTATATTTAAACTTAAGCAATAGAGCTAGACAAAGCTCGGCTGATTTAGCTGTTAAATATTTGGATACAGCGCTTACCTATGATAAAAACTATCTTCCTGTATACTTAGCTTATTCTCAACTCAATATAGAGGCCAACAAAATGGATATTGCTGAAGAATGGCTAAAAAAAGCACAAGAAGTTTCTTCTAAATATGCACCAATTTATGTAAGCTATGCAAACCTGTATGCTGCTAAATTTTCGAAATATTTAATCAGTCAGCAAGATGCTGTTGTAGCGCAAGAGAAGTACCTTAAACAGTCTCAACAATTAGAAGACGATTATCAAGAAGGAGCTAAAGTTAATTCGTTATTAAGAGAATTATATCGTAAAAATGGCATGATAGCGAAAGCCATTGCTGTAGCTGAAGATTATGGAAAGAACGGACCTTCAGTATCTACTTATCTACGAGATCGTAAAGATGATGCAGTAGCATATGCGGCAACTCTTATAGCAGCTTTGGGTTACAACGAAAGTGTTGCTACTTTGAAATATCTTATTGGACAAAAGCCACAGAATTTTGAGTATAGAAATATGTATGCTGATGCATTAATTGAGAACAATCAATTTAATGACGCAATTGAAACAATGAATGAAGCGCAAAGAATTTTAGCAGCTTCTGGGAATGCGAGATTAGATTACACTTTGAGAATAGCAGAAGCTAATGCACTATCTGGAAATACAACTAGTGCTGTAGATTTAATTCCTGAATTAATAAAAGGAAATGCAAAACTAAAAGATAACGATAGACTTAGATTAGTTCGTTTACTCTTAAATAATAATGAATTAAAGTCAGCTAGAAACATTTTTAATCAGATTAAATCACTAAATGAACCGTTTTACTTAGCGGACTACGACTACACCAATGGTTTATTAAATGATAAAGAAGGAAATAAAACGCAAGCTGTATCATTATACAAGTCTGCGATTGTTGCTAATCCATACTTATTTAAAGCCTATAATTCTTTAATAAATTCTTATACAGCTAGTGGTCAACTAAAAGAAGCAAATGAATTAAAAGCCACAATTTCTACATTAAAAATTATTCCTTAATCAATCTATTTAAACTAAATTAATATGAAGTATAATATAAAGTTTTTGTTAGTGTTGTTAGGTATGTTTTTGCAATTAAACTCATACGCTCAACCTAAAAAAGCATCTCCTAGAAACCAAGGAGATGGACCTTACAATCAACTCATTATAAGAGGAGTTACCCTAATTAATAGCACGGGAGCTCCACCGCTTGGCCCTGTAGATATTGTTGTTGAAAATAACAGAATAGCTAGTATTCGCGTTGTTGGATCTCCAGGCTTGCCTATAAATGCTGCAAGAAGACCTAAATTAATAACTGGAGGTAAAGAATTAAATGCAGAAGGAATGTATTTAATGCCTGGTTTTATAGATATGCACGGGCATATTGGTGGTGCGGAAAAGGGCGCTGATGCAGATTATGTATTTAAACTATGGATGGCACATGGTGTTACTACGGTTCGTGAACCTGGAAGCATGAATGGCTTAGACTGGGTTCTTGATCAAAAAAATAAAAGTATTAAAAACGAAATAATTGCCCCTAGAATCTATGCTTATACAGTTTTAGGACAAGGAAGTAAAACACCTATCAATACTGGTGATGAAGCTAGAGCATGGGCTAGAGAAAATGCAAAAAAAGGTGCTGATGGTATAAAATTCTTTGGTGCAAGTCCTGAGGTTATGACGGCTGCGTTAGATGAGAATAAAAAATTAGGATTAAGATCAATGGCACATCATGCACAAACAGATGTTGGTCGATGGAATGCAATGAATAGCGCAAAAGCAGGTTTAACATCATTAGAGCATTGGTATGGTTTACCAGAGGCGATGTTTACTGATAGAACAATTCAAAATTATTCTCCTGATTATAATTACCAGAATGAACAAGATCGTTTTGGAGAAGCGGGTACGCTATGGAAACAAGCTGCTGCTCCAAACAGTGAACGATGGAATAAAGTAATGAATGATTTAATTGCTCTTGATTTTACCCTAGATCCTACTTTCAATATTTACGAAGCCAACAGAGATTTAATGCGTGCTAGAACAGCAGAGTGGCATCAAGAATATACTATGCCCCTACTTTGGGATTTCTATAGCCCAAGTTTAAATTCTCATGGTTCTTACTGGCACACTTGGGGTACTGAGCAAGAGCTTAATTGGAAAGAAAATTACAGACTTTGGATGGCTTTTATAAATGAATATAAAAACCGTGGCGGTCGTGTTACTGTCGGTACAGATGCAGGTTTTATCTACGAATTATTTGGATTTGCCTATATCAGAGAAATGGAATTACTGCGTGAAGCAGGGTTTCACCCTTTAGAAGTAATTAAAGCAGCTACGCTTAACGGTGCACAAGCTTTGGGTTTAGAAAAAGATTTAGGTAGTGTAGAAGTTGGAAAATTAGCAGATTTTGTAATTGTTGATGCTAACCCTCTTAAAAACCTTCAAGTACTTTATGGCACAGGTGCAATTCAATTAAATGATAAAAATGAAGCCGTTAGGGTTGGTGGAGTAAAATACACCATTAAAGATGGTATTGTATATGATGCAAAAAAACTATTAAGCGATGTGAAAGAAATGGTTGCTAAAGAAAAAGCCAAATCTGGATATATAATCGTACAACCCGGTGCAGATAAACATTAAATTAAAAAGGGGTTGAAAATATATTTTCAACCCCTTTTTTAATACTAGCTAATAGAAAATACTTGATCATTTATTTGTACTACATTTTTTTTGTGTAATCCATAGTTCATCAAAAAAATCACAAGTTAAGTAATTAATACCAACCCGGAGTGCTTTTAAACCACTTACACCTTGTAACTCTTCCAAGTCTAACATTTCCAAATCATTTAACAGAAGGCCTTGCTCTTGCAAATATTTGATATATTCTTGATATTCAATTGCCTCATAAGAATTAAAATATACCAAAGCGATCTTACCAGGCTGTGTTAAGCGTTCTTCAGTTCCACTCACTAAAACTTTATCGATGCGCTTTTTTACGACTTCATAACGAATATTGTATGCCCCTTCTACATCAAACCTACGTTCATCATTTCTAAAACTAATATCGATTGGGTTTGAATGGATAAAAATTAGTTGTGTTGTTAATAATGCTCTTGACATTTCGCTAACCAAATTATTTGTTAAACGAGCAACTTCTACCATGGCAGTTAATTGCCATAGTCGTATATTCTTTAAATACAATAAATCAAAAGGTATATCTGGAGCAATATCCTGACCAATATATATATCGTATTCTACACCATCGGTTCTGAATTTAGCAAAATAACATGGATAAGATTCTTGCAAAGTCTGTTGTGCTTCTTCTAAATATTCGCTTACTGATGTATTAATAAATTGCATTGATGTTTCAAGACTTCTTCTATTCTCAAAAGCAATTCCTTTTTCACAATTTATAGCGTTAAAATATTCAAGAATTATATGTTCAGTTTGAGGATGACTTTTCTCTATATGTTTTAACATAGGATAAACTTCCAATTCCAAAAATTCATTTAATTGAGTTTCCTCACTAGAATTAATAAAATCATCTATTCTTTTAAGCCAGTCCTTACAATTAAAAATAATTTTATCTAGCAAATCTAAACGAATTACAGCACTAAGGTTTTCTAATGCTTCACATAATTTGTGTAGTTGTACTTTTAAATCTTCTTTTAAAGCATAATTTCTTTCGATTGTAGAATTACGAATATCTATCGCTCCAAATAAAGGATAAAGACCTTTAAAAGTAACAGTTTCAACATCTATATTTTTCTTTTTCTCTTTACTCTTTTTTAAATAATCCCATACTACTTGATTAAATTTCCATTGTACAGAAGGCTGTAATGCAGTAAATTTATCTTTAAGTATACTGTCCATTTTGGAGTCAAACTCTTCTCTTCTATATTGTAAAAGCTGTCCTAATAATGGCAAAGCAGAGTGAAATCTTGATAATAATTTATCATCTACAATTAATTCTTCATTAGAATAGATTTCCATTATTCCAGCTAACTCATTATTATAAAAAATTGGCAGAAACGAATAAGAATACACACCATTTTTCCTCAAAACATCTAAAAATGGAAATTTCGCTATCTTTTCATCATTTAAGTTATTAAAATATACAGGACGAGGATTAATGATATATTCATTAACTAAAGAAAAGAAAATTTCTTCTTGAAGATTATGTTTTTTAGCAGAATCTAATAAGATACTTTGAGATTTAAAGTCATTGTCAAATACAAACTTATTATTAACCATTAAAAAAGGCAGTAAGCCAAATTCTATATTTCCATTACCAGCTAATGTTTTTAAAGCTTGAATAACGTGTACATAAGCTTCACTTTCATAAGTATGATTAACTAAAGCATCTCTAATACCACCAATTGCATGTTGCAAAGTAACATCAGACAAAGTAATCACTGTAAATCCATCAAATTTAAATCTATTTAAAGGCAATAGGTCTTGAAGTAATTCTATCTCTTTACCCTCTTGCATTTGAGTAGCAACAAGTTCAAAATTTAACTCAGGCAAATCTCCGTCGTAATGAATATCAACAAATTGCGAATCAGGATTAATATTGTAATAAGTTGTTAAGTGTGTATCTGGATTGGTATATGCATATAAAATGTCGTTATCAGATAGAGAAGCATAGTTGTAGAATTTATTTAATATCATTCTATATATAAATTGCAACTGTTGTTTCTCTTTAGAATTTTCTACATAACCATTCTTCTTTTTTTCTTCTGTATGTACATTAAAAAATTCAAAAAATCGATCCGTACTAAAAAAGATTCTATCTGGAATTGGTGTACTCATTGCCCAAAATAAATCCTTCTCATTAGCCATTAATGGCGTGAGTATAGTAAAAATTAATTCGAGAGTATCTTTATATTTAGCTAAATCTTCAACTTTAACATCATTCATAAGCGCTTCTTCACGCTCAATTTTTTCTAATAAAAACCGATAAAACTCTGCTTTAAGTGTATGTTCTGTTTTAAGTCTACCTTTTAAATGGGCAATTAGTGGTCTGAAAGACAAGGTATATTCTACCTGACAAGTAATTTCTCCCTCATTAATCTTTACGATACTTGTATTCATTCTTTTATTTATTAATATCTAAAATTCATGGAAACATATGGATACCATCCTTCTGTTGAATGCCCCATCACAAAACGGAATAGTGTTAAAGAGGCTGGTGCAAAATATATACCTCCGCCTACTCCATGATGCCAAGTATTAGATTTTTCGTTATTATTCCAAACCCTACCTACATCATAAAACCCCATTAAACCAACCTGACCAGGCAATACATAACTTACAAAGTCACCCAATTTTGCCCTAAGCTCTACATTATTATAGAAACTATGTTGACCAGCAAATCGAAACTGACGGTAGCCTAATAAATTCCCTTGCCCACCTAAAAACATATTTTGATAGAATGCCGGTTTCCCAATAGTTATTCCACCACCAAAGCGGTCTGCCAAAACAAATTTAGCTCTTCCATCTAAGTTTTTATATAAGGAAATACTACCTGTAAACTGTCCATAAGAATTAGCATATTTATTTAAAGCTTTAAATGCGGACCATTTAAAATCTACATAACT
>JBBSRF010000096.1:0-8926 GCA_038243335.1 Sphingobacteriales bacterium | reverse complement strand
ACTGTTCAGCGCCATCTACTCTTCTTGCAGCTAATAATTCTTGTGTTCTAATTAAACCCAATAAATCTGCTTGTTCATTTCCAATTAAATTCTGGCCGCCATCACCTCTGGTTAGCGATAGATAACCGGTTCTTACTTTCACTTCTTTTGCTAAATAGGCTAATAAACGTGTATTTTCATCATCGGGATGTGCAGCAATATATAAAACACTTCCTTTAACACTCAGTTTTTGAATACCTAATGCAATCTCTGCGGCATTCGGTTGTTGTATTTGAGCTGTAACAAATAATGGAAAGAATAGGATAAAAGCGGAAAAATAAAATTTTTGCAACATACTTTTTTGTTAGACGCCTAATTTAATTAAAAATTTATTTACTACAGTTTTTCTTTACGTAACAATTTGCTTTTATACCTTTGTTGTTTATCATACGTTATCATAACATGAACAAAATAATTATTCTTTGTCTTTTAGCAATAGGTATTTCTTCTTGCGGAATTAATAAACAAGCACAACAAATTAAAGCTTTAGAGCAATGTGATTATAGATTAAATGATATTAATCAAATTACTATTGCAGGTACAGATATTAAAAAATTAATTACAGATCAATCAATTAATTTGGTTAATCTACCTGCATTAACCTTAGGTTTTTTAAGGCAAGATATTCCTTTAAGAGCCAATTTAAAATTAGAAATCACTAATCCATCTAATGCTCTGGCGGCCATTAATAATTTTGATTATATCATTTTAATCAACAAACAAGAATTGGTAAATGGAACAGTAGATCAACGTATAAGTATTGAACCTGGACAAACCACAACCATTCCTTTAATGCTAAATTCTAATATTTATCAATTTCTTTCTAATCCAAAAATATTAGATGAAGTAACCAAGTTTTTAACGAGCCCCAAAAATGGCACAGAAACCAAAGGTATGGTTACTATTAAAATAAAACCTTCTATTATGGTTGGTGGTAATTTAGTGAAATACCCAGGCTATATCACTATAGACAAAGAGGTGAGTAGTAAAATATTGCTTTAGTTTCATTAAATTTATTATTTACCTACTGTTTTATTAGTATTTAGGCTTAGTTTTTTCGTTGATTTACGATTTGTCCGTAAAAAAATTCTTGAAAAAAGAAAATTGTTAAACGATATGATTAGGTTTGATTTAAGGAAAATTAATTATTTTCGTTAAATCTTTATATGAAGAGAACCACACTTGCATTTGTCTTATTGTTTTGCACTTATTTGACCTTTGCCCAAAAAGGAAGTGTTAAAGGTGTACTTCTAGATAGTGCAGATCATAAAATAACCTTAAATTATGCTACAATTTCTATTTTCAAAGGAGTGGATACTGTTTTAACAACTTATAAATTATCTGACGATAAAGGCGTATTTAAAATTTCCAATCTAGATTTAGGGGCTAATTATCGATTAGTCATCAATGCTTGGCAATATGCAGTAATGCGTAGAGAAATAATATTAACTGCTAATCAACCAAATGTAGATTTAGGCAAATTATTCTTATCTACGAAAACTAATTCATTAAATGAAGTGGTTATTCAATCGGAAAGACCACCCATAATTGTAAGAAATGACACCATTGAATTTAATGCTGAATCTTTTAAAACATTGCCTAGCGCTGTTGTTGAAGATTTATTGAAAAAATTACCTGGTGTTGCCGTTGCTGCAGATGGCTCTATTCAAGTAAACGGAAAATCTGTGAGTAAAATTTTGGTAGATGGAAAAGAGTTTTTTGGTGGCGACCAACAAATGGCGACTAAGAATTTACCTGCAAATATCATCGATAAAATTCAGGTTAATGATGATCCGCAAGCGAAAAGAAGAAACCCTGATTTGTTAGCGGGAAACACTCCTCAAATTATTAACCTGAAATTGAAAAAAGCTATTAAAAAAGGTGCCTTTGGTAAATTATATGCTGGCGGAGGTTTAAAAGAGTTGTATGAAACTGGTGGTATTATGAACTTTTTTAGAGATACCACACAAATTAGTTTACTCGCTTATGCGAATAATGTGAACAAACCAGCCTTTAGTATTGGTGATGTTGCTAGAATTGGGGGTTTTAGCAGAGCTGGAATAAATTCTGTAAATATTTACAATGGTGGTAGTTTCGCATTAAATAACATTTCATTTGGAGGTACTTCTTCTGGCGTACAGCAATCCGCAGGTGCAGGAGCAAATTTTAATACTTTAACAAAGAATGGAATTAAGTTAAATGGAAAATATTTCTTCGGACAAAGTAATACGCTAATAGAACAACTCACAGATGTAAACCAAACATTAGGTCCAGACCGATTACATACAAATAATAACTCAAATCAACGAAATAAAAGTTATAACCACAACATAGGCGCAGTAGCAGAGTGGAAAATAGATAGTTTAACTACATTAACTATAGAACCAACGATAACTATTAGTAATTTACTTAATTCTGGTTTAACAATTACTCAAAATAAAAATGCCAATAATAAGCTGATAAGTTCAGCAGAAAACAAGAGTAGGTTAAGGGGAAATACGACCGAGTATAATGTAGATATAGATTTTTATAAAGATTTTAAGAAATCAGGTAGATCATTGAATACCTCAATTAATGTAACTAAAAGAGATAATTTGAATGATAATTTTAATACCTCAAATAGTAATTTCTACTTTCCTCCATCAAATACGGTTATAGATCAGCTTAGAGATAATAATATCAATAATTTTAACTTGTATTTAAGCTCAAATTACAATGAGCCGATAAGTAAGAAACTTGGTTTAAATGTATCTATAAGTGGTAATTATATTGACAATGAAAATGCTTTATCAACTTTTTATAAAAACCCAGCTAATCAAGCATACGATGTTGAAGTGCCAACCTTATCAGAAACGGTTTTACAAACTGGCTATAAAACAAATAGTAAAGCAGGTTTAAGATGGAAACCAATTAATGATTTAAATATCCAACCTGGGTTTGTGTTTAATACCATAGATTTAAAAAATAGTTTTACAAAATATAACGCGTTCGAACAACATTATCAGTTTCTTGCACCAACTTTAAATATTAGGTACAAAGATTTCAACCTGGGCTATTCGCCATCATTTAGAGAGCTAGATGTTAGGTATATTCAGCCTATTGCAAATAATACCGATCCATTATTTATCCAAAATGGGAATGCTAGTTTAGTTCCTGCTAAAACACATCAAATTAGTGTAAGTGCTTACAAATATGTAACTAAAAGCTCATTAAATTTTAATTTTAATGCAAATGGAAGTGTAGAGAATGATGCTATAGTGATGTCAAGAACTATTACAAGCAATGGTGTACAAACTAATACACCTATTAATGCTGATGGAATTTGGCAGTATTATGCTATTGGTGCAATTAATAAAGAGTTTAAAAATGCAAAAAGACAAATTACCTTAGGTTCAGGGTTTTCGTACAATTATACACGTAATATTGTGTTAGTAAACGGAATTAAGAGTTATGCCAAAAACACAAACTTAGGTCCTAGAGTAAGTGCTAGAATTAATTTAAATGACAAATTTGAATTTGGAGAGCGTTATAATTTATCTATCAACAAAAGTAAATACGATGATCCCTTTTATTCAGACCTAAACTTTATAACTCACAGTAGTGAAACTGAAATGGTTGTTCGTTTACCAAAGAAAATAGTTTGGGAAACCACTTATAAAATTCAGTACAATACACAAACAGTTGCTGGGTTTAACAATAACATTCAGATTTGGAACGCAGCATTAACACTATTATTTTTGAAAAATGACAGGGCTCAGTTAAAATTTGCAGTTAATGATATACTAAATACAAACAACAATAGGTTTATTAATATCACTGAAAATTCTATAAGAGATACCAGAACAAATAATTTAGGCAGACACGGTTTAGTAACACTAACTTACAACATCCAGAATTTTGGCGGTAAGGTAGGCGGTAGACAAACGATGTTTGGGTTTTAACTTTATTACATAACTAAGAATTGGTTTACATCTTAAAATTTAACTCATAGTTAAGCAGGCTTAAAGGTCGTTATCCGTTTCGCCATACCATCAAAAATAAATAGGTGAAATGGAAACATCGCATACCAATATATTCTCCCCCATAGACCATGTGGTCTAAATGTTGCAATTTGGGATAGATAAGATTCGCCATGATATTGAACAACTTTAAGCTCTAACCAAGCTTCACCTGGCACCTTCATTTCTGCATAAAGCAAGATTCGCTTATTAGCTTTATCGGCTAACAAAACACGCCAAAAATCTAATACATCTCCTGCTTGTAAGGTAACATTACTAGTTCTACCTCTTCGTGTACCCACACCACCAAATAATTTATCTAAAAACCCTCTAAAACTCCAAAGCCAATCTAAATAATACCAACCTCTGTTGCCACCAATTCCCCAAATATTCTCAAAAACCTCTTCAGCATCACGCTCAAAAGGCATTTTAACTTTATATTCCACTGTTCCGTTTTGAGGGACTTTTACTTGATCCATGAAAGATGTTTCTAAATAACCTCTGTTTAATGCATCTTTCCAACTACTCACAATAGAGTTTTGATCAATTTTCTCAAAAGCAGCTTCCAATGCTTCCATGTAAGTCATGCAGTCTCTCTTTACTACTTTTTTAATATTGTCATTGTTGCAAATCACCTCATTTTTCATGCTTTCTACCAAACTACTCGCTAAAGAATAGGGTACTGAAGTAACGATATTTAACCAAAGTGAAGATAGTTTTGGTGTGAGCACTGGAACAGTTAAAATAGATCTTTTTAAACCCCTAGATCTAGCATACAACAATAACATCTGTTTATAACTTAGCACATCTGGCCCACCAATATCGAAGATCTCATTATAAGCTTTTTCATTTCCTAGTACGCCATTCAAATACGCTAAAACATCTCTAATCCCAATGGGTTGGCATTTTGTTCTAACCCATTTTGGTGCAATCATTATCGGTAATTTCTCAGCTAAATCTCTAATAATTTCAAATGAAGCAGAACCTGAGCCTATTATAATTGCTGCTCGTAAAATGGTAAAAGAAATTCCAGAATTTTTCAACTCATCTTCTACTGCAAGGCGTGAACTTAAATGTTTGGAAAGCGCATCGTCGTTTACAATACCAGTTAAATAAATAATTTGCTTACAATTTGTTTGCTGAATAGCTTTTACGAAATTCTGTGCAGACTGATGTTCTAAATCAGCAAAATCTGCTCCTTTGCCAGACATAGAATGAACTAAATAATAGCAAGCATCAATATCATTGGGTATGCTGTTTAAACTTTTTGGATTTAATAAATCTCCAGTGATAATTTTTACTTTATCATCAAAATCACTTTCATGCGCAAATCTACGTGGATCGCGAACCATACAAACTACCTCGTGGTTGTTTTCTAATAAAACGGGAAGTAGGCGTGTGCCGATGTAACCATTTGCGCCTGTAAGTAGAATTTTCATAAGCTATTAATAACACTTAGTTTAAATAATTTCAGCTTAACGAATTTAAGCCTTAAAATCAATTTTTTGGAATTACCGCTAATATAATTCTCAAAAGCTTTGTTATTTGATTGGTTTTCTCGTGTATAAATATTCGTGTCTTTTGATCCATTGTGTTTCACCAACAAATTGGATGTCCTTTCTTTTACTAAAAGATTTTTGATTGAAAGAATAGGTTAAGTGAATTAATGCCTTCCTATTATCATTACCATCTTCGCCTAAATCTTCAGTAATAAATTCAATATTTCCGTTTGCGATTGTATGCCTTGATATTATTAATTTTCCGTTAAAAAATTTACCATCTTCAGAAACAACCATCGTATCTATTGAATTTGCAGTAGCTTCGTTCGGGTAAAAGTTTACAAAAGAATAACTATTAGTTTTAGTGATCCGTTTAATTGCCAAATTTGCAGGCATGGAATAAGGCTTTCCAGAAGAGTAGTCAAGATATGTTAAAGAACCATCCCAATTTCCAATTAATTTATTCAAATCATTAAGTGAAGATTTTAAATTACTTTGAGCATTACAAATTACAGAACTTAGGAAAATAACAATTAAGGCCGAATAAAATTTTGCTTTTCCCATTTCCTTGTAAACGTTATATTATAGTATTAATTTTTGTTTAAATGAGGTTTAAACGTATCAGTTTTGATATTTGCCTTTAACTCATGTAAAATATTGTATAAACCAAAATTAGTTCTATTTACGTAGATAAAATGTTTTACACCACGAGCTTGTTTAAACTCAGGCATCTTGGTAATTTTCTCTCCATAGTTATATAATTCTTCAAAGAAAGACGGCTCACTAAAATCAAAAGATGGCGTTATATAAGGTTTGCCGAAAAGCGAAATCATTTCTTTATAAGCTGTATAATAGAATTCTACTTGTGAAGGTGTATCATTTGGTAAAATCATTTCTAACTGACGAAATGCTTTAATTGTTCCTTCTTTATCATTAAATAATTCTGAGGAGATTAAGCTGAAGAAAGGCTCATAAAAATCATTTGGCATTTCTTTAATACAACCAAAATCTATAGCCCCTAATTTTTCATCTGGGGTGATTAAGAAATTACCAGGATGTGGGTCAGCATGTACTTTTCTCAACTCATGTTGTTGAAAATTGTAAAAATCCCAAAGCGCCTGTCCGATTTTATTTCTTAATTCTTGAGTGGGATTAGTAGCTAAAAATTCCTTCAAATGTAAGCCTTCAATCCAATCCATCGTGATGATTCTATTGCTAGAAAGTTCTGGATAATAATTTGGGAAAACCACATTTTCCAAATTTTTACAAGCTTCAGAAAACTCAATAGAGCTACGTACTTCTCTCTCGTAATCTGTTTCTTCTAATAAACGTTCTTCAACTTCTTTAATATAAATGTTTAGTTCCTTCTCGCTCATGCCTAATAATCGGAAAGCAAAAGGTTTTACTAAATTTAAGTCTGATGAAATACTGTCACCAACACCAGGATATTGAATTTTTATCGCTAATTTTTTGCCATTTAATTCGGCCTCATGTACCTGCCCAATAGAGGCTGCATTCGTAGATTTGATATTAAATTTATCAAATATTTTTTCAGGTGTTTTACCAAAGCTTTTGGTAAAGGTGCGTACAATTAATGGTCCAGAAAGTGGCGGAGCATTGTATTGAGACTGTGTAAATTTATTAACGTAAGCTCTCGGCAGGATATTTTTATCCATGCTTAGCATTTGAGCAATTTTAAGCGCCGAACCTTTCAACTCACTTAAAGAATTATAAATATCTGATGCATTATCTTCATTCAATTCATCGCGACTTAGCTCTGGATTGAATAATTTTTTGCTGTAATGTTTAATGTAATTACCGCCAATCTGAAAACCTGTTTTCACAAATTTTGCCGAACGTTCTACCTTTGTGGTAGGCATTGTTTCTTGTGCCTTTGTTTCTTGTGCCATTATTTGGTTTTAAAACCCCATCTTTTCTTTAAACTTTCCGTTTTGGGAAAGAAATTTGCCATATTCAAACAAGTTATCTATTGGCGAACGTTGAAATAGATCAAAAGTAACTTGTATCCCTTTTTCAATCGCTTCATCTGTCTTTTCGAAACCGACACTGTCGTCGTCTATCCAAAAATTAAGGATAAAAGCATATTGTATCCAAAGCGCATCTTTATAACGTTTGCTAAAGAATTTACGATCTGCTAATTCTCCACTTTCTAAACCTTCGTTGATTACCTGTTCAGCAAAATTTTCGAAAATAGGCTTTACACCACTCAACACTTCAGGCGTACCCATTTTTTTACCATGAGATTTTAGGCTATAACTTACAAAGCTGCGATTAGCCTTTAACAATTCTACATAGCTGTAAAAGAAAGAAAGCATTTTTTCTCTAGAAGAATATTGAGACCATAATTCTTGAGTTTGAATTTCGGTAATGTTTTCTGCCAACAACTCTACCCAAATCATCTTCTCAATGCTATCAAAAGAAGCATAAAAAGTATAGAAATCAGCCTCGTCAATTTTTAATTTTTTAACAAAACTGTAAACAGATTTAGGTTTTTCATCGTTTGTTAACACAAAATCGATGTATGCTTTTTTAATTTGTGCTGCTGTTGCCATATTTAACAAACGTAAAAATTGAGGGTTTGGTTTTTTATTTACTTCAAAATTAAGGTATTATTTATCACTGTTTTGCAATAAAAAAGAGGGTTATTTTAATTAAAATATAGATATTAGCTTTATGACTAACGAAAGCTTGTATGCTGAATATGACGGTTTAGTACAGTTATGTAAATCTTTTTACCCAATTAGCCATGCTTTACAAAATGCCATTGTTAATGAGTGTGAAATTTTTAAAGTTAAAAAGAAAACTATCCTATTAAATGCAGGAGAAAAGAGCAATAATATCTATTTTATAATATCTGGTGCTGCTAGGGTTTATTATTTAGAAAAGGATGGTGCCGAAATTACTTCTTGGTTTTTGTTTGAAAACGAGTTTCTTATTTCTGTTTATAGTTTTTTTACTGGCCAACCTAGCTTCGAATATTTAGAAACCTTAGAAGATTGTACATTAATTGTACTCAAGAGAACTGCATTAAATAAATTATACGAAGATTTTTTAGAGTTTAATGTAATTGGCAGAAAATTAACAGAGTATTATTACATAAGGAATGAAACACGAGCTAATGAGTTGAGAATACTAGCCGCAAAAAACGCTATTTACAATTAATAAGGAATAATCTTAAACTAATTAATCGCGTTGCTTTGGGTTACATCGCTTCTTATTTGGGTATTTCTCAAGAAACTTTAAGCAGAATTCGTAAGCAAATTTGATTTTTTGACATTTGTCAAAAATTTTAAGAATTTGATAGGGTAGTTTTGATAAATAAATAAAAGTGAAATCTATCCAAAATTTAATTTTGCCCAGATATAAATT
>JBBSRF010000095.1:0-9060 GCA_038243335.1 Sphingobacteriales bacterium | reverse complement strand
ATTTAAATACGTGTAATCAACAGTAGCAAAGATATTATTGTTTATCAAAAGGATTAGATATATTCTAGACATATTATTTTAATGTTGCTCAAGAATAATAATTTTCATAAATCTACCTGCAACTTCTATAGCCTATTTTTTAAATGCCATTCTTCCTTTATGTCGGTAATTCGAATTAGGTATAAAAGTTATATTCTTCTTTTTAACTTGAGAAGCTTGATTAAAGTTTCATTTTTTCTAAAAACCTCTATTAAAAATGTTTGTCCATCCATAGATTTGAAAACACCTGATATCTCATCAAGGCTTGATAAACTAACATCTTTAAAATTTATAGAAAGGATTTCATCTCCAATTTTAAACCCTGCTTTTTCAGCAGGGGAATCAATCTCAACTCTATTAATAAAAAATCGATTTTTGCTTATGGTATTAACATAAATTTCTAGCCCAGACATATCATGTTCAAACGGATCTTTATAAGCGCCATTTTTTCTTAGATACATTGCTTTATTTTGATAATCAAATGTTACGTGAAAGCGCTTTAGTATATCTGAACCGATATTACCAGTTCTGTTTTTTACATTTGTTTTTGCTGCGATATCATTATAATTTGGAAAATTGGTAAGCAAATTACTTAAATGAAAATTTCCAATTTTTAAATCTTTAACCCTACCAATTTTCCCGTTTATTTCACCACTAAGTCCTACACCTAAATTTCCTGAAATATTTTTGTTTGGTATAGGAAAAACACCATTTTGATAAGTTTCTAATGATAAAGCATGACTAGCGCCGTTATCTACAATTAATAAAGCTTTAATCTCACCTAAGTTATCCGTTGTTAATGTGGTATTGATGTAAGGTTTATTTTCATAAAACTCAAGATTTAATCTTGTCCCTTTAATTTTTTTATTCAAGCGTGGTTGTTCAAAAGTTAGCCTGTTTGATTGATAATTTATTCTTACTACAAAGCTTTTAAAAAAGTAATAGCCAATTATGCCGTGTATTTTAATCCCAAGATAATCGGAGAAGTTAAAAATTTCTTCTTTTAAAATTACAGTAGGAATATTATCTATATTCGCTTCTCCAATATCTACCTGAACATTATTTGCTAATAATACTTCTATTTCTTCGCCATCTCCAGCCCCATTTATTTTAAAAGATCGTAATCCATCCGTATTTAAATTACCTATTAATTTAGGATCAGTTATAATTAGCGGACCAACGCCTGTGTCTAGTAAAAAGTTATAAGGGCCTTGTCCGTTAATATAAATAGGGATTACAATAAGATTCTTAACTTTAATAAATGAGATAGCATCTCTTTTTATATTATTTTTTAATCTAAAATTTTGGCTATAAGAATCGCTTAAAAAGAATACTTGTAAACTATATATTAAGAGTGTTAAAATGATAAACGGAGCTTTTATTTTTTTTATCCGATTTTTCATAAAACTAAATTAATAAATTAGGGCTCATATTTATATACTAATAAAAATATAGATGCAAAAAGACTGCTTTAGTAACAAAAAAGAGATAATTTATTTCATGATAATTTTAGCTTCATGCCTTTATTCGTGTGCTCCCAATAAAATAATTGCGAAGAAGGTTAAGGAAGAATTTAAAAATTCTAAGGTGATAAATCAATATCAAGTAGGTTTTGCATTATACGATAAGGATAAGAAAGAAATGATTTTTCAAAAAGATGCTGATAAATATTATACGCCAGCATCCAATACTAAACTTTTTACTTTTTATGCAGGATTAAAAATTATTCCAGATTCTATTCCTTCAATGCGTTATATTACTAAAGGCGACTCATTAATTTTTTGGGGTACTGGAGACCCATCTTTCTTGCATACAGAGCTAAAAGGGACAAGAGCATTTGATTTTTTAAAATCATCAACAAAAAAAATATTTTATGCACCAAGTAGATATACAGGAAATTTTTATGGATATGGTTGGCAATGGGATGATTACAATGATTATTATCAACCAGAAATTAACGAGTTACCTTTAATGGACAATGTTGTTTTGGTTTCATCTGGACAAAAAGCTGGGTCAATTACCATTTTACCAAATACATTTGCGAATTGTTTTTTAAAAGACACTGCTGAAACAAAAAAAACTTTCAAAGTTATTAGAGAATTTAATGAAAATATATTTCATTATCCTGCAACACCAATAACCACGAAGTATAGTCAACAAATACCTTATAAAGTTAGCACTGCAACATCAGTAAACTTGCTTTCTGATACTTTAAATAAATACGTCGGTATTATCGATATGAAAATGCCAAAGTCTGCAAAAACAATTTACAATATGAAAAGCGATTCTGTATTTAAGCAGATGCTGTTACCGAGTGATAATTTTGTTGCTGAACAATTATTACTTGTTTATGCAGATAAACTTGGTGAAGAAATGAATACGGCAAAAGTAATTGATAAGGTTGAGCAACAGTATTTGTCAACCTTGCCAGATAAACCCCAATGGAAAGACGGATCTGGCTTGTCTAGAGGTAATCTTTTCACACCAAGAGATATGGTCGCTTTATTAGAGTTAATTTATAATGAAGTTAATGACGAAAAGAGACTGTTTAATATGCTTCCCGCTGGAGGAAAAACGGGTACTTTAAGAAATGCTTATCCAAAAACAGATCATCCGTTTGTATTTGGTAAAACCGGAAGTTTATCTAATAACCATAACCAAAGTGGTTATATAGTTACAAAAAAGGGGAAGGTATATATCTTTTCCTTTATGAATAATAATTTTGTTTTGCCAACAGCAGCAGTGAGAAATGAAATGGTTAGAATAATGACATATATACATGATAACTTTTAAAATTAAAAAACTGGCATTTATTTTTGTGGGATTGATTTTTTACCTACAATTAGCTAATGCTCAAGATCAAATTGTTTATAGGAGCAAAAACTTGCCAAAACAAGATACAACTTGGGTTTTTAAACCAAAGAACAATAATAGAGAAGAAAAATTAGCAGTCATATTTTTGCTACACGGTTATGGTGGAAATTATAAACAGTGGGATAATATTATGAATGCTCAAAAATATGCTGACGATTATAATATGATTATTGTATGTCCAGATGGCTTATTTAGTAGTTGGTATATCAATAGTCCTGCAAAAGCAGATTGGCAATTTGAATCTTTCTTTTTCGATGAATTATATCTAGATATTAAAAAAAGATATCTTGTAGACGATAGAAATATTTTTATTTCTGGGCTAAGCATGGGCGGTCACGGAGCTTTATATTTGTTTATAAAAAAACCAGAACTGTTTAGTGGTGCAGGAAGTACAAGTGGTGGGATAAAATTATCTGATAGCTTTGGAAAATATGGATTAGGAGAATTACTGGGTAATCCTACTGTGGATAATCAAGTTTGGAAAGAATACTCAGTTTATTCAAATATAGAAAAGCTAAAAGGCAACAAAAAACCAATTATTTTTGATAGCGGTGCAGATGATATTTTTTATGCTTCAAACAATCAATTGAAGCAAAAAACAGATTCCTTAAAATTAAATGCCACCTATATTTCTCAACCAGGGGCTCATAATAAATCTTATTGGACAAAGTCTATCAAACAGCAGTTTGAGTTCTTTCAAAAACAAATAATTAAATAAATTGAAAAAATTATTCTATCTATTTTTAGCTTTTGGTTTAACATTAAACTCTTGTAAAAAAGAAAAGATGACAGTTCCATATAACAACGCTTACTCGACGGACAATAGCTTTAAAATTGTAGCTTATATGCCAAGTTATAGAGACCCGGCATTGATTGATAATTCCAAATATAAAATGATTACACACCTATTTTATGCTTTTTTGAGCCCAAGCGTAATTGCTGATGGATCATTAATGGCCTTGCCTCAGCAAGCTCGGTTTTCTACTATGCAAAAGAAAGCAAAGGATAATAATGTAAAATTTGGGATCTCAATTGGCATAGCTAATGGCGTAACACAAGAAACTTTTTCAACTATAGCAAAATCACCAATAGCTCGTGCGTTTTTTGTAAAAAACATAGTTGATTTTGCCAAAAATAATAATTTAGATGGCGTTGATATGGATTGGGAATACCCAAGAACACAAATAACTAACGGTTTAATTGGCCCAAATAAAGACTTTACTGCTTTAATGAAAGAATTGTCTAACGAACTACATAAATTAAATAAATTTTTGAGTGCCGCCATTACGCCTGGTGTTTACGCGTCTACAAATAAAGATGCTATTGAACAAGAGGTTTACCAATACGTAGATTTCTTTAATATTATGCAATATGATGGCGCTGGTTATGATACTACAGAGCCTTTAAATCATGCCAGTTTAAAAATGACAAATGCTAGTCTAGACTATTGGTTAAACAATAAAGGTCTTCCATATAAAAAAGCAATATTAGGCATGCCACTGTATGGGAAAAATGCAGCCGGAAATTCAAAATCGTTTAGAGATATAGAAGCCTCTAGGGCTAACATAAACTTAAACATAGCAACTATAGATGGTGTAGATTATGGATACAATGGTATTCAACTTATTAAAGAAAAAACGCAGATCGCAAAAGATAGAAGCATGGGTGTAATGTTTTGGGAGTTTGCGCATGATAGCAATACTAGTAATTCTTTAATTAGAGCCGCAAACGATCAATTGGGGAGAAAATATTAATGAAAGGAGTGTTCAACAATCTTCAATTACGATTTGGGCCAACAATTACGAGTGGTGATAGGAAATACCTTTACTTTGGCGGAACTGCATACTTAGGGATACCGCTAAGCGATGATTTTTTAAAACTTTACATAGAAGGTTTAAAGAAGTATGGGTTAAATAATGGTACAAGTAGAGGAAATAACGTCCAATTAGGTGTTTACGATGAAGCAGAAGTTTGTGCTGCACAAAGATTTGGAGCAGAATCTGCATTAATTACATCTAGCGGATATTTAGCCGCACAGCTAGTTGTTAAACAAGTATTGGATTTTGGTGAGGTAAGATATGCTCCAGATACACACACCGCTTTGTGGCAAAATAAAATATCGATAATTCATCAATCTTTTCAGAATTGGGCATCAAAAATTGTAGTAGAAATTAATGATAGCAGCAAAGAGAATTGGGTATTAATTACCAATTCAATGAACAACCTTTACCCAGAAAGGTATGATTTTTCATTTATTAAGAAATTAAACAAACGAGTTGTTATCGTTATTGATGACTCTCATGGAATCGGAATTAACAACGATGGTTTAGGAGTTCTTCCAAGTGTCCCAAAATTTGAAAATGTTGAGGTTGTAATTGTTGCCTCTATGGCAAAAGCTTTGGGAGTAGATGCAGGGATAATATTAGGCTCTCAAAAAATGATTTCATTAATGAAGCAAAGCAATGAATTTTTGGGCGCCTCTCCGCCTGCTGCTGCTGGACTTTATGCCTTTATGTGTGCAGAAATGATTTATGTAAATAATCTTAATAAACTGAAAAATAACATGAATTTATTAACTAACACTATTGCTGAATATGATGGCTGGAATTTTATTGCAGATTTCCCAGTTTATCTGACTAAAAATACTCAACTTAGCACCGAATTACAGCAAAAGGGGATCTTAATTTCTTCATTTCCTTACCCACATAAAAACGGGCCTCTGATTAATAGAATTGTATTAAGCAGCTGGCACAACAAAGCGGATATTGAAGAATTAATTAAGGCATTAAATTAAAATATGAAAAATTTTATACTTATTTTATTGATGGTTTTGCTAGGTCAGCAAAGCGTAAATGCTCAAAAAACATTAAAAGTTTGGGTAGTTAGACATGCAGAAAAACTAACGGATAACCCCAAAGAAAAAGATCCAGAACTATCCCCTATTGGTATGGTAAGGGCGGAAGCTTTAAAAAAGTATTTGGGCGGTCAAAAAATTGATTCTATTTTTGCAACAAATTATAAAAGAACTAAATTAACAGGGTTTCCATTGGCAGATAAAATCGGCATTAGTGTAAAAACCTACACTTCTGAAGGTCAAAAAGCATTAGTAAAGCAATTATTAACTTATGCTGCGGGGAAGAAAATATTGATTATAGGTCATTCTAATACTGTTTTGGACATTATAGAGGCTTTTGGAGGTGTAAAACCGATAAAAGAATTAATAGAAGAATCTGACTACGATTATATTTTTGCTTTAACTATTAAGGGAGATAAAGTAACAGTAAAAGTTGATCATTACGGAGCCTCTCATCATTCGAAAGAATAAATTTAATGCAGCAACCGCCAAGTATTTACACCCTACAATTTGGTCTTGTATGTTTAAGCTCCTTTCTTTTTTCTGCCAGTTTTAATATGCTCATACCCGAATTGCCGGCTTACTTAACTGGTTTGGGAGGATCGGAGTATAAAGGCTTAATCATCGCACTATTCACATTAACTGCCGCTATTTCTCGCCCTTTTAGCGGTAAACTTACAGATACGATTGGTCGTGTACCAGTAATGGCAGTTGGTTCATTAGTTTGTTTTGTTTGTGGCTTTCTTTACCCTATACTAACCTCTATTTCTGGATTTTTATTTTTGAGATTGATACATGGTTTTTCCACTGGATTTAAACCAACAGCAACTGCAGCTTATGTTGCAGATTTAGTTCCTGCAGGTAAATGGGGTGAAGCAATGGGAATACACGGTATTTGCTTTAGTACAGGTTTAGCCATTGGTCCTGCAATTGGAAGTGCGATTACAGCTAATTATTCCATAAATATTTTATTCTATTGCTCATCACTTTTTGCACTGCTTTCTATCGTTATTTTGGCAAATATGAAAGAAACTTTGGTCAATAAACAGCGGTTTAGAGTAAACCATTTAAAAATTAAGAAACAAGATATTATCGAATGGCAAGTTCTTCCAGCTGCTTTGATTGTGCTGTTAAGTTATATTAGTTATGGAGTGATTCTAACTGTAATTTCTGATTGGAGTAAATATTTAGGAACAAGTAATAAAGGACTATTTTTTATGGTATTTACCCTGTCATCGTTACTTATTCGGTTTGTAGCTGGCAAAGTGTCTGACCGTTATGGAAGAACTTTAATTTTAAAAATCTCTTTAGCTATTTTATTAATTTCTTTACTTTGGATTGCATTGGCAAACACTTCAATTATGTTAATGTGTGCATCAGCAATTTATGGTGTAGCATCTGGAATGTTGTCTCCTTCCGTAACCGCATGGACAATTGATTTGAGCAAACCAGGACAAAGAGGAAAAGCTGTTGCAACCATGTATATTTTTATGGAAGTAGGAATCGGTTTTGGTGCTTTATTGGCGGGCAGCATGTTTATTTCAGACGTTAGCACAATTCCTCATATTTTTTATATCTGTGCAGGAATCACTCTAGTTGCTATATTATACTTATGGTTTGTTTATAAACCCAAAACAAGGTAGTCTATAGTTTTTCGAAAGGAATATTCATTAAGTCATAATCCTGCCAAGAATTAAAATCAAAATGCCACCACTCGTTATTAATTACCTTAAAACCATTTGATTGCATGACAGCGATTAAAAAGTCACGGTTTTTAATAATTTCTTTCGGAAGATTTTGAAAGTGTGGAGCAGCTTCAGCGGCAAAACTATCATAAGGCGTTGGCATTGGAATATCTTTACCTGTTTTTAAATCAATTATTGTTAAATCTACAGCGCAGCCTCTATTGTGTTTACTACCTTTTGCAGGGTTTGCAACAAAAGCTTTATCGTTCGCTTTTTCCCAAAACGCGAGTGTAATTGCATAGGGACGATAAGCATCGAAAATCTTTAAACCATATCCCTTAGTTTTCAAAATGGATTGAATTTTTTTTAACTGGTCTACTACAGGTTTACGTGCAAAAGCTCTTGCTTGATTGTACATAACCTGTTTCATAAAATTAGCTTTCGTCGCATAGCGAATATCTAGTACGATTGAAGGGATGGCTTTTTTAATTTCTACGAGTTCATTATTTGGATGAATTTTATAATCTGTCTTATAAGAAGAATAACTATTAATGATAGTTAACCCGTAAGGATTTTGTGCATTTTTTTGCGCACAAGAATTTAAACTGATTGCTAAAAAGAAAAGAAAAATACTTGTTTTCATTTGTTACTGATTAGAAATAACTAACAACTCAAGGTCTTTAAAGGGGAGGTTGTACATTTCCGCTAAATCTTTATTTGTCAAGTGTCCCTGATAAGCATATAGCGCCTCCCTGATCCCTGGTTTATTCCAGACCACATTCATCAATCCTCCTTTATCACCTATTTCTACAAGTATTGGTGCAAAGATATTGGTTAAAGCGTAAGAAGCTGTACGTGGAACACGTGAAGCAATGTTTGGCACACAATAATGTATCACATCATGTTTTCTGAACACAGGATCTTTGTGGTTAGTAACTTCAGACGTCTCAAAACAACCGCCTTGATCAATACTAACATCAACAACTACAGAATGAGGTTTCATTTTAGCCACAGTTTCTTCCATTACCAAACATGGGCTGCGGCCATGCTCAGACCTTACTGCTCCAATTACAACATCGCAAGTGGTTATCGCTTTATTTAAAACAATAGGTTGCATTACCGAAGTAAATACTCGGCTACCCAAATTATTTTGTAAGCGTCTTAATTTAAAAATTGAACTATCAAAAACTTTAACTTCAGCACCTAGAGATAATGCTGTCCTTGCCGCATATTCACCCACGGTACCAGCACCTAAAATTACGATTTCTGTTGGGGGAACACCAGTAAAGCCACCTAACATTAAGCCTTTTCCACCAAAAGCACTACTTAAATATTCTGCAGCGATAAATATGGAAGCTGAGCCTACAATTTCACCCATTGCTCTTACTGCACTCAATACATTGCCCTCGTCTCTTAACTTCTCGAAACAAATTGCATTGATTTTTTTATGTAATAATGCTTTTAATAGGGTATCTTTAAGTGTGCCAATTTGTAATGTAGAAAACAAAGTTTGGCCTTTATGCATTAAACCAATTTCCTCTAAAGTTGGAGGTGCAATTTTAACAATGATATCCGCACCATAAACGTCTTTTTTGCTAAAAGATATTT
>JBBSRF010000094.1:0-9117 GCA_038243335.1 Sphingobacteriales bacterium | reverse complement strand
TCTAAGGCCACATCAATGGCAGAATTGTTAGCCCCAATCACCACAACATTACTAAAAGCATACAAATGGGGATCTTTGTAATAGTGCTTTACTTTTGATAAATTTTCGCCAGGAACATTCATCATAACTGGTACATCATAAAAACCTGTTGCTATAATGACTTTTTTAACGGTGTATCGAAACTTGCCTGTTAAAACCTCAAATGAACCATTAGCTTGCTTATTTACCTTTGTTACAGTTTCAAAAAGATTGATATTTAGGTGAAATTTTTCTGCCACCCGACGATAATATTCTAAAGCTTCATTTCTGTTTGGCTTATTGCTAATACTTACAAATGGAACTTCTCCAATTTCTAACTTTTGCGAAGTCGAAAAGAAAGTCATGAAAACTGGATAATTGTATAAACTGTTAACCAATGGCCCTTTTTCTATCATAACATAACTAAATCCAGCTTGCTTCGCTTCTATTGCACATGCCATACCAATTGGTCCAGCGCCAATAATTAAGATGTCGTAAATGTTCTCTTTTACCATATATATTTAATCGCTATAAGAAATAATCATAGAAAGCTTTTTCAACTGTATAGGTGCTTTACTAAAAACTTAAAAAAGCTAAATTAAGGCATTTATATTCTTATTCTCATTAAAATTGCTTGATAAACTCTCAATAATGAAATAGTGATTATACCTTCATTGCTTTAATAGGACATGCAAAATCAGTTCGTTTAAGACCCGTTTCTTTAATCGCCCCATAACCACCAGCAACATCGATTACATTTTCTATACCACGAGACTTTAAAATAGAAGCCGCAATCATAGAACGATAGCCACCTGCACAATGGATATAATAAGTTTGCTCAGGATTAATTTCTGCAGTCCAATCGTTAATATAATCTAAAGGACGAGATAAAGTATTTTCTAAATGCTCTGCTTCATACTCTCCTGGTTTACGAACATCCAAAGCATTTAAATTCGCATCATTGTTTATTGCTTCCTCAAATGCTGTAGCAGTAATTGAAAGAATAGAATCTATTTCTTTACCCGAATTCTTCCAAGCTCCTATCCCTCCATCTAGATAACCAATAGTATGATCATAACCTACTCTTGCTAAACGCGTTATTGCTTCTTCAGCCTTACCTTCTTCTGTAACTAATAATATTTCTTGCTTTAAATCTGTGATTAAAGCACCAACCCAAGGGGCAAATTGACCGTTTAAACCAATATTAATGGAATTAGGCACAAATCCCTCCGCAAAAACCTTTGGATCTCTTGTGTCAAGAATTAATGCACCAGATTGATTTGCTGAATCTTCAAATGCCTGAGGATTTAAAGCAACCATACCTTTTTTATAGACATCATCTATGCGATCATAACCACCTTTATTCATTGCGGCATTTTTAGCAAAATATTGTGGTGGCGGTAGAATTCCATCGGTAACCTCTCGGATGAATTGCTCTTTTGAAGATGCTTTTAAAGCATAATTAATTTCTTTTTGATGTCCTAAAGTATCAAAAGTTTCTTTGCTCATACTTTTGCCACAAGCAGAACCTGCACCGTGTCCTGGATAAACAATAATATCATTAGGTAAGGTCATTATTTTTGAGTGCAATGAATCGTAAAGTATGCTAGCTAAATCTTCCATTGTCAAATCCCCTTTTTGGGCTAAGTCTGGTCTACCTACATCCCCAATAAATAAGGTATCACCACTAAAAATGCAATGTTTTTTACCTTCTTTATCTTTTAATAAATAAGTTGTAGATTCTAATGTATGACCTGGTGTATGTAATGCAATAATTGTTATATCACCAATTTTAAATTCTTCACCATCTGTTGCAATATGCGATGGATAAGTTGTTACAGCAGTTGGACCATAAACAATTTGAGCACCAGATTTTTCTGCTAAATCAACATGTCCTGAGACGAAATCTGCGTGAAAATGAGTTTCGAAAATATATTTAATCTTTACATTATTTTGCTTAGCTTTTTTTAAATAAGGCGCTACTTCTCTTAATGGATCAATAATAGCTGCTTCGCCGTTACTCTCTATGTAATAAGCAGCTTCAGCAAGACAACCTGTATATATTTGTTCTATTTTCATCTTTAAAGTATCTAATAATGATTTAACTAATTAACAAAAATAAGGCTTAATTAGCTATATTCAGTATAATTTTATTCATAATTGCACAAGTTTTACCTTTAGCAGATTCGAATTTTTAGGAACTATTCATTCCTAATGAATAGCGTTTAGTGACTTAACTCTCCAGCTATAGAAACTTCCATCAATTGCTTAATTTTATCATTTGGCAAACCTTGCCCCATTAAGTACATCAACTTAGTAACTGTTGCTTCAAATGTCATGTCGAAACCGCTCAAAATACCCATTTTTTGTAGTTTTCTACTCGTTTCGTATTTACCTAGCTGCACAGAACCACCATTACATTGAGAAATATCTACAATAATTTTGTGCTTCGAAATTGCCTGTTGTAAACAAGCTATAAACCAATCTGCAGTTGTTGTATTTCCAGAACCAAAAGATTCTAGAACAATGGCATCAACGTTTGATTCAGTAATTGCTCTCACTGCATTTTCTGTTATACCAGGAAACATTTTTAGCACCCCAATATTGGAGTTAAATTTAGTATGAATTTGAAATCTCTTAGTTGGTATCGGTAAGATATAATTGGAAAAAAAATCTAAGTTTACACCTGCCTCAGCCAAAATTGGGTAATTAGGAGAAGAAAATGCTTCAAATTTTTCTGAATCATTTTTAATAGAGCGGTTACCTCTAAATAACTGAAAATCAAAATAAACTGAAACTTCGGGCACCATTGCTTGGCCATCTTTTTTAGTCGCAGCAATTTCTAATGCCGTAATTAAATTCTCTTTAGCATCCGTTCTAATCTCACCAATTGGTAATTGCGAACCTGTTAAAACTACTGGTTTAGCTAAATTTTGTAACATAAAGCTTAATGCCGAGGCTGTATAAGACATGGTATCTGAACCATGAAGAATTACAAATCCATCAAATTGATCATACTTTTCTTTGATTAATTCTGCTAATTCTGCCCAAATTTCTGGGTTCATATTAGAAGAATCCAAAATTGGATCAAAAGAATGAACAGACAAATGATAATCTAAACGAGCTAGTTCGGGTACATTTTCTTGAATTTGCTCAAAATCGAAAGGAATTAAAGTGCCAGTTTTAGCATCGTTAACCATTCCAATTGTTCCGCCTGTATAAATGATGAGAATTTTAGTCATTAACTTTTATTGTAAGATTGAAAAGTTTAAACATTGTAAAGTTAATTTATAAGACTGAAATATTTGGCTGATTGTATAAATAAGTATTGGTTTTAAGCACCGAATATTTTTTTAGAGTTTGCAGTGGTTAGCTCGGCTACTTCCTCCATACTAATATTGTAAATATCAGCTACTTTTTGTGCGATATGAATTAAATAACTACTCTCATTCGGTTTACCCCGATAAGGTACGGGTGCCAAGTAAGGAGAGTCTGTTTCTAAAACAATATTAGTTAAAGGGATATCTGCTAAAACTAAATCTAATTCTGCTTTTTTATAAGTAACTACACCTCCTATACCTAAATAAAAATTTAAATCTATCGCTCTTTTAGCTTGAACTAAATCTCCAGTAAAACAGTGAAAAATCCCTTTTAAATTTTCGTCCTTCTCGGAATCTAAAACCTCAAAAACTTCATCAAATGCTTCACGGCAGTGGATTACGATTGGCAAACTTAAATCTTTTGCCCAAGTGATTTGTTCCTTAAAAGCATCTTGCTGAATTGACAAAGTTGTCTTATCCCAATGTAAATCAATCCCAATTTCTCCAATAGCATAAATTTTTCTATTTGATATACTATTGTAAATTATTGCTAACTGTTCTTGATAATTTTCTTTCACATCACAAGGATGTAAGCCTGCCATTGCGAAACAGTTTTCTGGATATCTTTTCACCAAATCATCAATCATTTCAATAGACTTTACATCTACATTTGGCAAAAAAAGTCTTTCAACATTAAAGGCAAAACAACGTTCCATTAATTGGTTTTGTTTATCTAAATCTGTTTCGTAATAAAGATGTGTGTGGGTATCGGTTAGCAACATTTTACAAAGATATTTTTTATTTTTAGAATAAATGGCACAAAAAAACCCTGCTCGTTTAGTAGCAGGGTTCTTGTATTTTAAAAAAATTAATTTTGAGCAGGCATTGGTAGCGAAGGAGTGATCACAGTACCAGCTGTAGGCTTTTTAATATCATTCAATTCAATTTCAAAAACTATCGGAGAGTGAGGAGCAATTGGACCGCCACCTTGTTCGCCATAACCAAGTTTTGAAGGAATAACAAGTGTAATTTTTCCACCTTTACCAATTAACTGAAGACCTTCTCCAAATCCTTTAATTACACCATCTCCAATAACAATTGGACGTGGGCCAAATGTAGCTTGTGGATTAGGTCTCATTGTTTTTTTGAAAACAGATTCTACACTCGTATCAAATACGTTATCATTTCCATCAGCTTTTTTAAACGTAAATTTACCTGTATAATTAACCATAGCAGTGTCTCCTAAAACAGGTTTTGCACCAGTACCTGGCTCAGTAATTACATAGTTTAAGCCACTAGCAGTAGTTTTAGTTTTCAAATTATTATCTGCGATGTATTTCTTAATAATTACAGCTTCATCTTTTTTTCTTTTATCCATAATAGATTTATTATCTGCCATGAAAAAATCGTTTGCTCTTTTTTGGAAAGTTGAATCTGCTTCATTTGCCTTTTTAGCAAAAACTTTATGAATTTTTACAGTATAGTTCATATACTTATCATTTTTAAGTTGTTCAGGTCTAGGCTGACCAGAATGTTTAACCATAGTGTCAATATTAATTCTAAATTTCACACTATCACCTTCGCCAAACAAGAATAAAACGTCATTCATATCACCATCATATGCCTTTTTACCTACTGGAAATATTTCTGGTCTATTTGCATCATAGGTAGCATAAAAAATAGAATCTTTGTCATTAGTTTGAATAAAATCAACTTTAACGATATCACCCTCTTTGATTTTTTCTTTACCTTCAGATTTGTAAATTGTATACAATAAACCACCTGGACCTTTTTTCTCACTTTTACAAGCAGCCAAGCTACCTATTGTAGCAGCTAAAAGAATTACTAAACTTTTTTTCATTGTTATTTCTATTTGTTTTTTAATTTATTTTATAGCGTTAAACTAACTCAAAATTTTATTGTAATAACTGTTTTTTATATTCTGGCAAAATAGATTTAAATATAGCAATAGTATCTAATAAATTTGCACTTGATGCTCCACCAGCAGCATTTCTATGTCCACCACCGTTAAAATATTTTTTACAGATCTCATTTGCTGGAAAATCTCCAGTAGAACGCAATGATAATTTAACATTATCTGGCCTTTCTATAATAAATGCAGCTAATTTAATTCCGTTTATAGACAATGCGTAATTTACAATTCCTTCTGTATCACCTGTTGCAATATCATAATTTTTTAGTTCATCTGCTGTAACAGTTATAATTGCTGTATTAAACTCTCTTAATATTTCCAATTTATTAGATAAACAATGCCCTAAAAAGCGTAAACGATTTTCTGAAGCATTATCGTAAACCAACTGATGAATACGCCAATGTTCTGCTCCTGCGTCAATTAATTCTGCACCAATACGATAAACAGTTGAATTTGCCGATGGAAAACGGAATGATCCAGAATCTGTCATTATTCCGGTATACAAACAACTTGCTACATCTTTATTAATTAGTTCTGGTTCTTTAAGCTCATTTACTATAAAATCATAAACCAATTGTGCTGCGGCACAAGCATTGATATTCCAGTGACGATAATCATCAAAATCTTCTGGATCTAAATGATGATCTATCATTAATTTTAATCCATCAGCATTCCGAATATGTTCCCCTAACTCATTAATTCTACTTAAGATATTAAAATCACAGCAAAATATAAGATTAGCGTCTTTAACAAGTTGAATGGATTGCTCTTGGGCTTCCGTATATATAATTACATTAGAATTATTAGGCATCCAATGTAAAAAGTCAGGATAATCTGTAGGTGTAATCACAGAAACATGATGTCCTTTTTGAATCAAGAAAGCATAAAGTCCCAAAGATGAACCCATCGCATCGCCATCTGGCTTATGATGCGTTGTGATTACAATATGCTGGGGTGTAGCCAGTAAGGTTTTTAATTCTGAAATTGGTATCATATTATTTTTGCGAGTGCAAAGTTAATACTTTTAGAATTAATTAGCACGTTTTATTCACTTAGCTTTAATATTAAGTAAAGAAACTGTATTTTTGCAAAAAAATTCAAATAAATACAGATGAGTACAAATAGAACATTTACAATGATTAAGCCTGATGGAGTAGCAAATGGGCACATTGGCGCAATCATTAATGATATTACAAATGCTGGTTTTAAAATTATAGCATTAAAATACACAAAATTAAGTGAAGAAACTGCAGGCGAATTTTATGCAGTTCATAAAGCACGTCCATTTTATGCAGATTTAGTAAGCTTTATGTCTTCAGGACCTATTGTAGCTGCCATATTAGAAAAAGACAATGCAATTGAAGATTTCAGAAATCTAATCGGAGCTACTAATCCAGCAGACGCTGCTGAAGGAACAATCCGTCAGAAATATGCAAAATCTATCGATGCAAACGCGGTTCATGGTTCTGATTCTAATGAGAATGCTGAGATTGAAGGTGATTTCTTTTTCACTGCTGCAGAACGTTTCTAAACAAAAATTAAAATATCGGAAGAACGTCATCTTAAAAACAAGATGACGTTCTTTTTTTATGAGCATATTTATTTTGTATATTTCGGCCTTAAATTTAAATAATGAAAAAATTACTTACTATTACTCTAATTTCTTTAGCAAGTTATGGTGTTAACGCACAAACGAAAATTAATAAAGCTAAAGTTCCTGTTAAAAAACCAGTTACATCCACTGCAAAAACTGCTACAAAAACCCCTAAAACTAATTTACCAAAAGCACCATTATTTAAAAATAATTTAGATTCTGCTTGTTATGCATTGGGTTTAAATGTTGCTAGTAGTTTTAAATCTGGTGGTTTAACAACTATAAATTACGAAGCATTTAATAAAGGTTTAAAAGATGCAATGCAAAGTAATGACCCTTCACTTACTCAAGAACAAGCGCAACAAGTTATTGCCAAATTATTTGAAAGCTTTAGCAAAGAAAGGGCAGAAATCACTAAAAAGAAATATTTACCTACAGTTGAAGCTGGAAATGAATTTTTAGCAAAAAACAAATTGAAAGATGGAGTAAAAACTACTTCAAGCGGTCTTCAATACGAAATAATTACAGAAGGCAATGGTGCAATGCCAAAAGCTACAGACAAAGTAACCGTAAACTATAAAGGCAATTTATTAAACGGAGAGGAGTTTGACAGTTCTTACAAACGAGGCGAACCTACTACATTTGGTTTAAACGAGGTAATTACTGGTTGGACAGAAGGTGTTCAATTAATGAAAGAAGGTGCTAAATATCGTTTTTTTATACCTTATCAGTTAGCTTATGGCGAAAGAGAAGCTGGAGTAATTACCCCTTTTAGCACTCTGATTTTCGAAATTGAATTGATTAAAATTGGTGGAGAATAATTAAAATTCAAAACCATTAACGATTTAAAAATGTTTATTATAAAACTTAAAACAAATCGTTATGAAAAGACATATTCCATTGGCAATAGTTGCCGTATTAGCCTCTACCTTAACTAGTTGTGAATTAATTGGAGGTATATTTAAAGCAGGTGTTTGGTCTGGAGTTATAGTTGTAGTAATCGTACTGGCTCTAATTATCTGGATAATATCTAAAGTATTTGGAGGAAAGAACTAAATAAGAAGCCCCTTTAGCAATGAAGGGGATTTTTATTTTATAAGAATACCAAATCAGTAATCACTTTAGATCCTGCACGCTCATTGAGTTTATCAATTATACCCGTTCTTACCATGAGCAATTCATTTTTAATTACTGAGGATTCAATTCTAACGAATAACTTGCCTTGGCTTACATAAATTTGAGTGGTTCGATTGGCTACTGCAGTTCCCATTAATTCTGGCCAAAAAGCAACTACTCCTGTTTCATCAAATTTGCCGCGTAATCTGTAGATATTAAGCATTTTTGTAATGGCATCTTTAAGTGTAATATCATTTGGTTTACGCATGCTTAATTACCCCATTATCTACTTCGAATAAAGTCAAATCAATATCTATTTGATTAAAAACAGAAATCACTCTTTCTTTTCCTGTATCGGTAATAAATATCTGTCCAAAATCTTGATGCGAAACCATTTCCATTAACTTACGAACTCTTAGGTCATCTAATTTATCAAAAATATCATCTAATAAAAGTAAAGGTCTAAATTCCTTGAATTTTTGTAAATAAGAATATTGAGCCAACTTAAGTGCAATTAAAAAAGATTTTTGTTGACCTTGGGAACCAAATTTTTTCAATGGCATGTCGCCAATTGCAAATTGAAGTTCATCTTTATGTATTCCGGTTGTTGTTCTCTCTAGTATTCTATCTTTATCTATAGACTGCTTTAATAATTGTTCAAAGTTTTGATCATTTAATTGAGATTGATAATTTAGGGAGACATATTCTGCATTATCAGTTATATAACCGTAATGTTGATTAAACAATGGAATAAAATCTAACAAGAATTTTTTTCGTTTTTCAAAAATTTTATTTCCTGAAAAAATTAATTGCTCATCTAAAATTTGCAATAAAGTAATGTCCAATTTACGACTAACAGCAACTTGCTTTAATAAAGCATTTCTATTAAGCAAATGTTTATTGTAAACAATTAATTCATCTAAATAAACTGAATCGGTTTGAGAAATGACATTATCGATAAATTTTCTTCGTTCTTCACTCCATCCATAATTAAATTTACATCATAAGGAGAGATCATTACCAATGGAAATAATCCAATATGATTTGCAAGCTTATCGTATTCTTTTTTATTTCTTTTGAATTGTTTTTTATGATTACGTTTTAAACCACACGTTATTTTTTCTAACTTTTCTTTT
>JBBSRF010000093.1:0-9120 GCA_038243335.1 Sphingobacteriales bacterium | reverse complement strand
GATAAAATTAATCTATTTGGTGTAAAGTTCGGTCTAAATTATGGAACTGCGCTTCGTATGAGTTTTGTAAAAACCAATGACTTTTTTAGAAATGGAACTCAGCAAAAAAATGAAGATAATATCTTTTTTGAGCCTGTATTTTTTACTAGAATGATTTTGAGTGACCAAATTCAATTACAATATACAAGCGGCGGAAATTTCGGATTAAAAAATAGAAAATTTTTAAATGCTAATCATTCTGTATTCAGTATAGGTGCTGTGATAAATATTGGAAGAGCAAAAAAATAACTAAGCTAGATTTTAGTAAATTTGTTACCAAGAGAATTTCTAAATTCTAAAGATGGAAAACGAAAGTAAGAACTTAGTTCGTAAGATTATTCATATTGATATGGATGCATTTTACGCTTCGGTAGAACAAAGAGATTTTCCTGAATATAAGGGTAAACCATTAATTGTGGGTGGTTTACCTGAAGGTAGAGGCGGAGTTGTAGCTGCTGCTAGTTACGAAGCTAGGCAATATGGTATTCGCTCTGCAATGACGAGTAAAAAAGCACAACAACTTTGTGCACATGCTATTTTTGTAAGACCAAGGTTTGAAGCTTATAAAGATGTCTCCAGAAAGATCAGAGAAATTTTTAGTCGATATACTGATTTAATAGAGCCAGTTTCTTTAGATGAGGCTTATTTAGATGTAACTGTAGATAAACTAGGTATAGGGTCTGCAATAACTATCGCTGAGCAAATTAAAAAAAACATAAAAGATGAATTAAATTTAACAGCTTCTGCTGGAATTTCTATCAATAAATTTGTTGCTAAAATCGCTTCAGATATGAATAAACCCGATGGATTGACATTTATTGGTCCATCTAAATTGCAGAATTTCATGGAAGACTTACGTGTTGAAAAATTTTTTGGTGTAGGAAAAGTTACTGCAGAGAAAATGAAAAGACAAGGTTTACATACTGGTAAAGATTTAAAAGCATTAACAGAATTTAGATTAATGCAACTTTTTGGCAAAAGCGGAAAATTCTTTTATAATATTGTTAGGGGATTAGATGATCGAGAGGTAAGAGCAAATAGAGAAATAAAATCAATAAGTGCTGAAGATACATTTTCTTTTGATTTGGATAAGGGTCAAGAGTTGAATGAATGGTTAGAGCAAATTGCAAAATCTGCATTTAAAAGATCGCTACATTATCAAATTTACGGACGTACCTTAACGTTAAAAATTAAATTCGAAGATTTCAAACAGATTACCAGAAGTGTCTCAACACCAATATTGATTGATGATGTAAATCAAGCTATTGATATTAGTAAAATGCTTTTAGCAAACGTAGATTTTGGGAATAAAAAAGTTAGATTACTGGGAGTAGGTTTTTCTAATTTTGGTGAAGCAAAATTAAGAAATCATTTTGATGGCTATCAACAAACACTATTTCCAAATTGTAAGTAAATTAATAGTAAATTAATACAATGTAAACATTGAATATTTATATTTAACGATAATTAGTTTAATTGTTTATGGAAATTAATGTTGTAGTAATTGCAATTATAATAGTTGCAGTTTTTGGGTTTGTTTATTTTATAGTTAAGAGAAATAAAAAAGATTTAAAAGATTTGGAAAAAGAATTAAATGAAAAAGAATTGCAACCTAAAAAGCATGATGAAAATCATATTTAAAGGGATCATGAAGTAAATTTATACTTAATTACTTTCTTTCAATTGTTGACTTAAAACTTCTAATAAACCATCTATATCAAATGGTTTCTCTACTATTTCATCAGCACAAACTTCTTTAACTTTATGTATTTGAGTATGTGTAGATAATACGATTACTGGAATATGAGCTGTATTTTCGGCAGCTTTAATCTGTCTACAAAGTTCTGTGCCCTCAACTGTTGGTTGAATAATGTCTAATAATATGGCGTCTGGCTGAAAAAATTTAATTTTTTCGAAAATATTGTTTTCACTTAAATAAAGTTCTACCTGATAGCCAGCTTCATCTAAAACAAACGAAATCAAATCAAGAATATCTTTATTATTTTCGACTACCAAGATTCGTTTTTTCATCCGATAAAGATAAATGAAAATTCAGAATATTAATAATAGAGTGGATCCATTTAGAATGGATGTTTTGGAACTTCAATTTTTTTGCAATAATATAATTCTATTAATTATCTAGATGAAATTTCTATTTCTCTAATTAATAATTTTGTTCTCTTCTGAAACCTCCAAAATAATAGAATAGATGCAGTTAGTAAACCAAATGTTAATCCATACCAAATTCCATTTACTCCCATACCAAATTTAAACCCTAAAACATAACCTAATGGTATGCCAATTACCCAATAAGAAAGGAAAGTAATAACCGTCGGAACGTTTACATCTCCAATACCTCTTAAAACACCTAAACCAACAACTTGAGTACCATCAAATAATTGGAAAAAGCCAGCGATAATTAATAATTGTGCAGCGATTTCTACAACCTTTGTATCATTAGTATATAAATAGGGAAGGATAGAATTTGCCGATATAAAAAGTATTGCAGTAAAAATCATAAATCCAATTACTACATGATAACTTGCAATTGCAGATCTTCTTATGTCAGTAAAGCTTTTCTGTCCCAAATAATTTCCTGTTTTTATGGTTGCAGAAGACGCTATACCACTTGCAATCATATAAGTAAATGCAGCTAAATTAATGGCAATTTGGTGTGCAGCTTGCGGTTCAGTTCCGATAGTTCCAATAATAATAGCAGCTCCACTAAAAGCACTAATTTCAAAAATATATTGCATAGCCACTGGTGCACCAATTTTAAAAATTTGTAAACTTCGTAATTTATCAATTGCGTTAATTTTAAACTGCAAAAGATATATTTTAAAATTTTTAGATTTTAATACATAATATCCCATTACTAAAGCCATTAAAGTTCTATCTATTAGTGTACTTATACCAACACCCTTAACGCCCATAGGCTCGAAACCAAACATTCCTTTAACTAAGATTATTCCAATAATGATGTTTATAATATTTCCGACAAAAGAAATTAACATCGCTTGTAGCGTAAAACCAAGGCCTTCCGCAAACTGTTTAAAGGTTTGGAAAATCATTAATGGCACTATAGAAAATGATAAGTAACCTAAATATGGTTTTGAATATGCTACAACGTCTGCAGATTGACCAATATTATCAATAACTAATAATGTACCAAAATGAATTAGTATATAAAGAAAAATACCAATAACAATATTGATAATTAAGCTATTGGATAATAATTTACCACATTCATTGTGGTCTTTTCTACCATTGGCTTGCGCTATTAATGGTGTTAAGCCGTAAGAAATTCCTAAGCCTAAAACTAAAACCAACATAAATAAGCTATTTACTAAAGAAACTGCAGCTAGTTGTGTTGTACCAGCGAATTGCCCAACAATAATACTGTCTGCCATGGCAACAGTCATGTGTCCAATCTGCGAACCGACAATGGGTAAGGCTAAGATTAAGTTATCTTTATAGTAAGCTTTATATTTGTTGAATAATGATGAAGACATAAGCTTGCAAAAATGCAGTTTTTATCTCGAAGCAGAAAGCTTGTGAATAAATTTTAAATGGAAGCCGTAAAATACTCTTCTTTTTCTGATGTATTTGGTATTATAATATCGGCTAAAATTAAGCTAACGATAACTTTTTGTGCTTTTTTATAAGAGCACCTTGTTAATTTACTGAACTCTTTTAAGGTAATTTTACCATATTCTGCCAAATAGTTTAAAAGTTTTCTTTCATATTCAGAATAAGAGATAAATTGTCCAGTCTCTTTATTACTTTCCTTTAGCACGTCAATAATTATTTTGCTTGCTAAAATACTTTTGTCTTTTACTCTAAAATAAACCCACCATTTATTGTTTTCATCCATAGCGTAATGTGGCTTTGTATCACTTTTGGAAATATGAACTACCAATACCAATTTTTGATCAACCATGATTTCTTCGAATAATGGCTCCAAAGCAGGTTTGCAAAAAACATGAGCCGCTTTAGTGATCATATATTTTTCTTCATCTTCAGCTTTAACGCCTTTAATAGTTTTATCATCGGCAACACCAATTAGCAATTTTCCACCTCTATTATTTGCAAAAGCGACTAGTGTTTTGGCAATTTTTTCAGCATTGCTGATGGTTTTTTTAAAATCTAAACTTACATTTTCACCTTCTAAAATTAACCTTTTGATATTCATGCTTTAGTTTAAATATTAAATGGCAACTTTTTGTTTTTCTCCTGGAAATATTTGGCGTAAATAAACTTCATTTATTGCAGTAGCACACAATTCGCCGTGCTTATTAAATAAATCAATAGGGTAGGTTTTAACAAATTTTCCATTTGCTTTAATTGTTTTTTCAGCTTCAGCAATCATTTCATCAGTAATATTTATGGTGAAGTGCAAACTAGTTAAACCCGGTTTTAAATATTGAATTGAGCCACTTTTTAACCAAACTCTTACTTTAAATCCTTTACGTTGTAATAACTGATCAAACAAAATTGCAAAAAATGGATCTGTAGCTGCGTAAATGGTACCTCCAAATATAGATCCATTGTAATTTCTATTCAGAAAACTATTGGAAATTTTTACATCTACACCTTTAAAATTTTGATGAAATTTTTTAACCCAAATTCTTTGAAACAGTAAAGGTGGATATAAACACATCGCCCATTTAAGGATACGCTCAGAAACTATCATGCTTTTAAATATCAGAATTACAATTGAAGTTAAAAAAAATTAAATGAACTAGTTTAACTTTAAAAAGTAAAAATTTAATATTACCAATTATAATATCTTAATTACCCATAACTTAGCACCTTTTACTGTATCCAAATTATTTTTATAATCACTTTATTATTTTGATGATATCAAAAGCCTATAAAAGTTTAATCACTTTAATAACTGTCTATTTTATTTTCATATCTGTTAGTTACGCTCAAAAAAATTATATCCTAAATGGAATAGTAAAAAGCGCTTCTAGCGGAGAAACATTGATTGGAGCTACTGTAAAAGTAAATGGTTCAGCAATTTTAGCAACGTCATCAAATACATACGGATTTTATTCTTTAACTCTACCAGATGGTAAATATCAAATTGAAGTATCTTACATCGGTTATTCGACTCTTATTAAGGAAATTACATTAAAAGAGCATACAAAAGAGGATTTTAATTTGGAAGAATTTAACAACTTAAATGAAGTAGTAATTACAAGCATTAGAAGAAATGAAAATTTAATTAAAGCACAAATGGGTGTAGAGAAATTGAATATAAGAGATGTTCAAAATGTACCTGTACTTTTTGGTGAAAAAGATATTTTAAAAACTTTACAACTATTGCCCGGTGTTAAGAGCGCTGGAGAAGGTAATAGTGGTTTTTACGTAAGAGGCGGTGCAACCGACCAAAATTTGATTTTGCTAGATGAAGCGCCAGTTTATAATGCTTCTCATTTACTTGGCTTTTTTTCCACTTTTAATTCTGATGCCATTAAAGATGTTACCTTATATAAAGGTGGTATGCCGGCTCAATATGGCGGCAGATTATCTTCTGTTTTAGATGTTAGAATGAATGATGGTAATAAAAAGGAAATTACTTTTGAAGGTGGCATTGGACTTATCTCTTCTAGATTAAAAATTGAAGGTCCTTTTGTAAAAGATAAAAGTTCTTTTATGATTAGTGGGAGAAGAACTTATGCTGATGCATTTTTAGCCTTAGCACCCGATACCTCACTTAGAGGTAATACCTTATACTTTTATGATTTAAATGCTAAGGCTAATTACCAATTAAATGAAAGAAATACGATTTATATATCTGGATATTTTGGAAGAGATAAATTAGGCTTAAGTAATACTTTCGGATTTAATTGGGGTAACGCCACTGGAACTTTAAGGTTAAATCATTTATTCAGTAATAGGTTATTTTCAAATACCTCATTAATAATGAGTAAGTATGATTATCAGATTGAAAATTTATTAAGTGGTAGTGAATTTAAAGTAAGTTCTAGTATTAAAGATTTTAATTTAAAACAAGATTTTTCTTTTGCTTTAGCAAATACACATGAATTAAAATTTGGTTTTGAAGGAATTCATCATACCATTTCGCCAGGTCAAATTTCTTCTCCAGTTTCTTCTAGCGTAAATGAACTTAAAATTGAATCAAGAAAAGGATTGGAGTTAGCAGCATATGTGTCTGATAGTTATAATTTAAGTGATCAAATTAAATTAGTTTATGGACTTAGAATATCATCATTTTCTGTGTTGGGTGGTAGTACTTATAAAACTTTTAAACCTGATGGCGAAGAGCTAACTTCTGTTTTTTATAAAAATGGAAAATTTGTCAAAACCTTTGTTAATCTAGAGCCTCGCATTTCTGCAAGTTTTCAGTTAGATGATACTAAATCTATTAAAGGTTCTTATGCTCGTAATGTTCAAAATTTGCATTTAATGTCAAATTCTACAGCCACAAGCCCTACAGATTTATACATTATGAATAGTCTAAGTACTAAACCAGAATTGGCTGATCAGGTTTCTATTGGCTATTTTAATAACTTTAAAGATAACAATTACGAATTTTCTGCAGAGGTTTATTATAAATCAATGCAAAACCAAATTGAATATAGAAATGGAACGGATTTAAGAGGAAATCAGAATGTAGAAGCAGATCTAGTTTATGGAAAAGGAAGAGCGTTTGGTTTAGAGTTATTTTTAAAAAAGAAATATGGAAAATTTAATGGGTGGATTGGATACACACTTTCAAAAACAGAAAGACAATTTGATTTAGTTAATGATGGCAATTGGTTTAATGCAAAACAAGATAAACCTCATGACATCTCTGTAGTTGGCATTTACAAAGCTGGTAAAAGGTGGATTTTCTCTTCAACTTTTGTTTATAGTACTGGTAGCGCGGTTACTTTTCCTATTGCCAAATATAATTTAGATGGTCAAACTGTATTTTATTATGGAGAGCGCAATGGAAATAGAACACCAGATTTTCACAGATTAGATGTTTCTGCGACATTAGAAGGTAAATTAAATAAAAAATTTAAATCAAGTTGGAATTTTGGTATTTATAATCTGTACAACAGAAAAAATCCATTTTCTATTGATTTTAAAAACAACCCAGACAATAGCTCACAAACCCAAGCTTTTCAAACCTCTTTGTTTGGTATAATTCCATCTGTAACTTGGAATTTTAAATTTTAACTATGCGCATTTATTATAAAAATTATACATTACAAATCATTTTAGTATTTATTTTATTATTTTCTTCTTGCGAGAAGGTTATCAATTTAAATTTAGATCAAACAGCACCTAAAATTGTTATTGAGGGAATTTTGACTGACTTAAATGTAAATCACCTAGTTTCACTATCATACACTAAAAATTTTGAAAATAATAATAAGAGAGTTCCAGTTTCTGGTGCTTTAGTTGTTTTAAAAGAAGAAAGCGGAGCAACTATTTTTTTTATCGAACAGGGTAAATCAGGCAATTATTTTTCCAGTAAGTTTAAAGGTATACCTGGTAAAAAGTATACTATAACAGTAACATTTAATGGAAATAATTATACTGCCATTTCAATAATGCCTTTTCCAGTTCAATTGAAATTATTGAATCAAATTGAGTTGGCATTTTTTGGTGAAACCAAAAAATTGATACAGACTAACTATAATGATCCAATTGGAATTGAAAACTTTTATTACAACAAGGTCTACGTTAATGGTTTAAAAAGAGGTAGTTTATATATCGAATCAGATCGTTTTAATGATGGAAAAGAAGTTAAAAATACAATTTTCATTAGTGATCCTGATTTAAAAAAAGGAGATAAAGTTCAAATTCAATTTCTTACAATAGATGAAAATGTATATAAATATTTGTTTTCTATTTCGCAGATATCTGGTAACGGAGGACCTCCAACAACTCCAGCAAACCCAACATCTAATTTTAGCAACGGTGCTATAGGTTATTTTAGTGCCTCAACAATAACTACAGATTCATTAACAATAAAATAAATTAATCATTGATTAACTTTTTAAGTAGAAGAAATTAAATCTATTTATTCTTTTTTAAAAACCATTCCTCTATTAATTACGTTTATATACTTAATTAACTTAAAATCAAAAAAATAAGATGAAAAAACAATTTTTAAGCGTGGCAATGGGTATAGCGTTTTTAGCTATGACAGCTGCATGTAATTCTGCTAACACAGATTCTTCGACTACTGATACTGCAATGTCTGCGATGGCTGATACAACAATGGTTGAATCTGGTGTTGAAGTTGGTGGTGCAATGATGGTTCCTTCTAAAAATATTGTAGAAAATGCAATGGGTTCTAGTGACCATACTACTTTAGTTGCAGCAGTTAAAGCAGCAGACTTAGTAGCAACTTTAAGCGGACCTGGTCCATTTACTGTTTTTGCTCCAACTAACGAAGCATTTGCTATGGTACCTAAAGCAACTTTAGATGGTTTAATGAAACCAGAAATGAAAGCAGATTTAACTAAAATCTTAACTTATCATGTTGTTGCTGGTGCAGTTAAAGCAGCAGATTTGAAAGATGGTCAAGAATTAACTACTGTACAAGGTGGTAAATTAATGGTATCTATTAAAGATGGTGTTGTAATGATCAATGGTGCAAAAGTTACTATTGCAGACGTAATTTCTAGTAATGGTGTAACGCATGTTATTGATGCTGTTTTGATGCCAAAATAGTTTTTTTTGTTAAAATAAATAATTAATTTTTTAAAGCCTTTTTCAAAATGTGGAAAAGGCTTTTTTGATTCAATTTTATTTTCAACTCTTAAAAATAGTCAATTGTAAGTTCAAAATCCTAACTCTGTCAAAAAAATGTATTATCTAAAACTTCAGTTAAGAATTAACTATTAATAGCTTTAACTTTAGTCTATATTTTAAAAAACATGTTTAGGGAAGAGGTAGCATTAGCATATCAACAAATACAAGATAGTATTTGTGAAGGATTGGTTCAGGCAGATGGGAAAGCAAAATTTAAAGAAGAATTATGGGAACGTGAAGGTGGCGGAGGCGGCAGAACTAGAGTAATGTTAAATGGTAATGTAATAGAAAAAGGTGGTG